>JANNWA010000462.1:0-13465 GCA_031408275.1 Pseudomonadota bacterium | reverse complement strand
GACGCGCGCAGTTTCGCGCGGGCCGCCACGTCCAGCCTGGATACCTCGTCGCCAAGCCGTGCGGATTCCAGCATCAAGAAAATGGAGCAGGCAGCCGATCTGTATCGCCGCGAGTTCATGGCGGATTTCTCGATGCGGGATTGTCCCGATTTCGATGCCTGGCTCGGCAAGAAGCGCGAGGATCTGCGTCGGATCGTCATGGCCTTGCTGGAGAGGATTTCGAGCCATCACTCGCAAGCGGGGAATTTTGACAAGGCCTTGCGATCAGCGTTGCGCCATGCGGACTTGGATCCCTGGAGCGAAAGCGTGCAGCGCCAGGTCATGCGGATTCACGCGCTGAATGGGCAAACCGAAGCAGCACTTGCCCATTACGATGCCTTTGGCCGCCTGCTCGACAAGGAGATGCAGGCATCGCCCGGCGAACAAACGCGGCGGCTTGCCCAGAGCATTCGCAAGGGCGAACTGAAGGGCGAACGCAGGCGTGCACCCCCCGATGCTGTGGCGAACGACATGCCGGCGCCCGGGCCGCTCCTTACCGTGAAATCGCCGCCGCCGTCGCCCGCGGAACGACGCCAGGTAACCGTCCTTTCATGCGAAGTGGCGCTCCCCGAGGTCGACGATCCCGATGAGGCGATGGAACTGCTGCATGAATGCGAAACCCGTTGCCTGGAAGCGATCCGCAGGTTTTCAGGATATGCGGTGCAAACGCACGGGGGCGCCCTGTTGGCGTATTTCGGCTTTCCGCTGGCGAATGAGCGTGCCCCTTACCTTGCCGTGCAGGCGGCACTGGCGATTGCCGGCGATCCCGTGCGGAGATGCGATGTGCGTGCCGGTGTTCATGCCGGAATCCTCGTCAGCGGCCGCGACCCATCCGTGCCTGACGCCACCGGCAGCACCTCCAGGCTCGCCATCGAATTGAGCCGGGCCGCCCGGCCAAACGAAGTGACGATCAGTTCGGACATACACGGGATGGTGAGCGGATATTTCAACTGCGTCAGTTTCGGGAGCCTGGTCTTTCCCGGTGTTGCGCAGCCCCTGGAGATTTTCAAGGTAGTCGGAGAAAGCGGGGCGCGCACCCGGTTGGACGCCGGCGCGCAGTTGACACCGCTCGCGGGTCGCCGAAGCGAGGTAGCGCAGCTGTTGCATCTGTGGAGTCTGGCCGCCGGCGGCGAGCGCCAGGTGGTGCTGGTGATGGGAGATCCCGGCATCGGCAAGTCACGGTTGCTGCAAGCGCTGAAAGAACGGTTGTCCGGGATGCCGCATTCGATCCGCGAATTGCTCTGCTTTCCGGAGTTCAGCAACTCGCCTTTTTATCCGCTGATTGCGATGCTCGAATCTCTTTTTGGCTTCGCGCGCGGCGACTCTCACGAGTTGAAGTCGCAAAAGCTCACAACGCATCTCGAAGCACATTACCCGGCATTGGCGGGCGAAGCCGTTCCACTGCTTGCCCCATTGCTTTCCCTGCCCGTGCCCGGCGCTTACCCTGCGCCGGCCTACTCGCCGCAGAAGCAAAAAGACCAGACCATCGCCCTCCTGCTTGGCCTGCTGCGGGAATTGGCGGTGCATCAACCTGTGTTGCTCGTCCTGGAGGACTTGCACTGGGCCGATCCTTCCACGCTGGAATTGCTGACCCGGTTCGTCGAGCAACCGGGTTCGGCGCCTGTTCTGGCGGTGCTCACCGCTCGCCCCGAGTTCGACCCGCCATGGGACAAATCGCACGAGATCTCGCTCCCAATGACCCCGCTCGCTGAGGACGAGGTGAAAGCCATGCTCGCCTCGATCGGCGGAGATCTCCCTGCGGCCACGATGCGCCGCATCGTTGAGCGCGCGGACGGGGTGCCGCTGTTCATCGAGGAAATGGTCAAGATCCCGAGCCTGAACACGCCGGCCGATGATCTTGACGCCATTCCGGCCACGCTGCACGGCCTGCTGGCGATGCGCATGGATAACCTTGGCGAGGCGAGAATCGCCGCGCAGCTAGCCGCCATCATCGGACGCGAGTTCGATGTGGGATTGCTGCGCAGGCTTCTCCCCGATCCCGCCGCGCTCAAAGCCAGCCTGCGGGCCTTGCATGACGCGGAACTGATCTTCCAAGTCGATGAAACCACCCGGAAGTTCAAGCATGCCCTTATCCAGGAGGCGGCGTATCAATCGCAAACAAAGGCCGCGCAGCAGGCCGCGCATCGGCGAATCGCGCGAGTACTGCTTGGCGAGTTTCCGGAGGTTGTCGCGAATCGCCCCGAATTGATCGCGCGGCACCTGTCCGCGGGCGGTGAAACGCAGGCATCCATAGAGCACTGGATCAAGGCCGGACAGCGTGCCGCGATGAATTCGGCGAACGCCGAGGCCAGGGAGCATCTCGATAGCGGTCTGAAACTGCTTTTGAGGCTCCCCGCCGGTGAGCAGCGCGATCGCCTCGAATCCACGCTGCAACTCAACCTGGGCACCTTGCTGGTCGCAACCACCGGGTACGGCTCGGCGCAGGCCGGCGAGGCCTACGCGCGCGCGCTGGCGCTGTGCGGGAAGCAGGGCGCCACTGCCGGTCTGTCACAGGCCTTGTGGGGAATGTGGCTGACTTCCAGTTCGCGCGTAGGCCATGCGCACTCGCTCGAGCTCGCCGGAAAGTTGCTGCGCCAGGCTGAGGAAACCGGGGATGCTCTCCAGCTGCAGTCGGCGCATCACGCAATGGGCAACAGCTCACTCATGACCGGCAACCCCGGAGCGGCACGCGAGCACCTGGAAATATCCATTGCGCTGTACCAAGCGTCACATCACGATGCGTTGATACTTCTCTATGGCGAGAACGTTTGCGTATCGAGCCACTCTTTGCTGTCGTTGGTCCTGTGGCTGCTGGGTTTGCCGAAGCAAGCGGACGCCGCCAGCCGGCGCGCAATCGCCCTGGCGCGGCAAGTGGAACACCCCAACAGCTTGGGATATGCGCTTTGCGCCGCAGCGATACTGAACCGCTGGCGGGCGCGTATTGAAAGCACCACTCAACTGACGCAGGAAGCCATGGCTTTGGCAGACAGGCACGGTCTGCCGTTCTGGCTGGGAATGGGCGCGGCATCCGACGGATGGGCCCAGGCGATGCAGGGCCGAGCCGCGGGCGCTGAGCAAATACGGCAATGCCTGGCAGGGGTGAATGCCGTCATGAGCGGCTCGATCATCATGTTTCTCGCCCCGTTGTGCGAGGCGCTCGTTCATCTGGGGCAATGGGAAGAGGCGCTTGCCAAGATCGACGAGGCGCTGGAAATAATTTCCGGGAATCATGACCGATTTTTCGAGAGCGAGTTTCACCGCATGAGGGGCGTGTGCCTGCTGGGGCTGTCCGTGGGCAATGCGGTAGAGGCCAGGGCCTGCTTCGATCGTGCAATCGCCATCAGCCACCGGCAAGGCGCGAAGGCGCTGGAGCTGCGGGCGGCGAAAAGCCTGGCGAAGGCTGATCGCAGCGGCACGAATAGTCGCGCTTAGGGCCTTTAGTTCCCTTCTTCATTGCATGGAAAGCCGCGAACGGTTGGCGAACGGTGTTCGTCTAGGCTCCGCGGTGGATCAGAGCCAAGCGCAGTGATTGTCAAAACTGTTCATTGGCATCAAAAAAGGGAGCGTGTGCCATGGCCGTTTCTCCGGTTTCGTTCAGCAAGACCCCGCAGGCAAAAGACGACTTATTCGCCAACTCTCTCACCGAAGACAGCTTGAAGGCGGTCTTCGATGTGATGGGCAACGATTCCGGGGGGGCGGCAAAGAAGATCTACTCCCTCGATAACGGAGACAACGATCGCGACCTGCTGACCAGGGATTCGGCACGAGCCGCCGGCTCGAGCACCGATTTCAGCGCCAAAGGCGCAAAGATCTGGATTACCGATGACGGCAAGGTCGGCTATGACGCCGGAGCCTTGAGCGCACGGCTCCAGTCGCTTGCCCTGGGCCAGAGTTTCGAGGATAGCTTCACGTACGCGATCCAGCTGGGCAATGGCACGATTAGCGTGGCGAAGGTGACCATAGTCATTGTCGGCACCAACGATGGTCCGCAGGTAACGTCGGCGGCGCAAGTTGGCGCGGTCAACGAGGACGGAACCGCGAGCGTGAGCGGGCAGGTCACGGCGAGCGACGTGGACAACGGTGACCACCAGCTTTATTCCCTTCCCGATGGCGGGGCCGGAACCTATGGCTCCCTCAGCCTGAACGCTACAACTGGCGCCTGGACTTATACCCTCAATAGCGGTGCGGCCAACGTGCAGGCGCTTGCCGAGGGTGAGAATCATGTGGAGACCTTCACCGTTCGAGTCACCGACGACTTTGGTGCAAGCGCGTCGCAGGTCGTCAAGATAACGGTCAGCGGAACCAATGACGGACCCCAGATCACATCTGGCGACCAGACTGGCGCCACCACGGAAGATGTAGTGCCGGGCGCGAGTGGCCGGGTTACAGCGTCCGATGTGGATAACGGAGATCACCTGCATTTCGCGATGCTGGGCAGCGGCGTCGGCACGTTCGGGTCGCTAGCGGTCAATGGCACCACCGGCGTTTGGACCTATGCGCTCGACGATGGACTTGCCGGTGTACAGGCGCTGGCGCAGGGCGAGAGCCATATCGAAAGCTTCACCATACGCGTAAGCGACGATTTTGGCGCATGGGCGGACCAGGCAGTGAAAGTCACCGTGACGGGCACCAACGACGGACCGGTGGCGGTGGCCGATACGGCGGCGGATGCTGAGAACCAGTCGCAGCTAGTCAATGTGCTTGCCAACGATACCGATGTCGACAATGGGCATGTGTTGACCCTGGTGGGCGTGTCCGAATCCTCCGGCAAAGGCAGTGTTTCGATATCGGGTAACCAGCTTGCGTTCGATCCGGGCGCAGATTTCGACCACTTGAACGTGGGTCAATCCGAGACGCTCTCGGTGTCCTACGACATGACCGACGAGCACGGCGCTGCGTCGTCTTCGACCGCCTCGATCGTGGTCGTCGGTGTGAATGACGCGCCCGTCGTGGCCGGCGGATTGAGCGGAAACACGAACGAAGATGCGGCGCCCTTCAGCATCGACCTGCTCGCGGGCGCCAGCGATGTGGACGACGGTTTCGTGCTTCGCGCGGCAGGCATCACGGAGGCCGGCGGCCAGGGCGGCTGGGTGATCGAGGGCAACGTCATCACCATCAACCCGGACTACTTCGGCGACGGCTTGGACGACGGCCAGTTCGCGCATCTCGATTTCAGCTATCAGGTCATGGACGAGCACGGCGCCAGCGTCGCCCAATCGCTGAAGGTCTCAATTGAAGGCATTACCGACGCGCCCTCGCTGAGCGTCGTGACCTCGGCTGGCCAACGGGTCAATGAAGTCATGCTCGAGATCTCCAGCCAGCCGGCGCGCAGCGAAAGAGTGGCGCTTACTTTCTCCAATGTGCCGCAGGGCGCTCAGATCATCGATGTCTCCACTGGACAGGATGTCAGCGGCGGACTGCCAAGCTACCTTGGCACCAGGGTATTCAAGCTGTTTCTTGCGGCGGACACCGACGCGTACGACGACCTGTCGATAGCCGCCACGGGTTACCGCGACGACGGCAGCTTCATCGCGGCTGCGGTACACACCATCGACCTTGCGTACGACGTCGTCGCCACTACAGGGGACCTCAATTTTTCCTCGAACAACCAGAACACCTGGGGCGACTTTCCCGGCTATATCGATTTTCACGAATACATCCCGTTCGTTGGCGGAACGCCCATGGTTTGGGATGCAAACGCGGAAACATGGATCGACGTCGCCTCGGATTACTGGCGCAGCGGAAAGTTCAGCCTGGTCGATGCGCAACTCGACACCAGCAAGATCGTCGACGTCGCCCGGGAGCAGGCCAAGGGAGTACTGGATGCCGCAAAGGCGGTATTCGATGCAACCGCGTACGTTATCGGCAGCGCAGTCCAGAATACATTTACTGCGGCCAAGGAACTTTTCGACGCCGCCTATAACACCTTCTGGTATGTGGCGCGCGGCGTCGACCAGGCGGTACAGAGCGTATTCAATACCGCCAAGGAAAAGTACGACGGTTTGAAGGCCGATTATGACAAGGCGTCAGCCGACTTCCATGGCTGGATCACGACTGAGCACAACCAGGCCTCTGACGACTGGTACGGCTACAAGGAATGGTACGACAGCCTTCCCCAAACCGCTCTCCCTGGTCCCTCAAAAGATTTGGAGAACCTGAACATCTTTACCGGAATTGCGCCGCGCTGGGTCGTGTGGACCGCTGCAGATCTGTTCTATCAGGGCGCAACGGAAACATGGGACGGAATCAAATATGCATTCGAGCAAACTGCAACGGGAATCTATAACACCGCGCTGAACGTCTACAACGGGGCAAAAGCCGAGGTTGATCGCCTCGCCAAAGAAGCCTATGACGATGCAACGGATGTATACAACCTGGCGCTACAGAAATACGACGAAGCAAAAGCCTGGGTCACGGAGCAGGCGCAGGGAGTCTATGACGGTGTCCAAAACGGTGTAAACGTGGTACTGGCCGCAATCGGCAGCAAAGTCGATTTCAATTCGCAGGTGACGGTCGAAGCGGAAGTTTTCGCGAAAGCCGGACTGCAGGTGGACGTGGTGCTTGACCTGGGCTCGGTCGATACCAGTATCGACTACCAGCTGACCTCCACCACCCAGTACAACAAGACCACCGACATGCTGGCGATCACGCCGCTGATGGCGAACATGACAACGGGCGCCACCGTTGCCTTCGACACCATCAGCCCGAACGCGAAGTTCTACGTCGTCCTGCACTACGATGCCGGCGCCGATTTCGATGTGCTGCTCGACGGCCACCTCCGGATCGAGGGCACGACGCTGTACGACCTGACGCCCGGCTCGAATGCGCCGATCGACCTCGGCCAGACCATTTCGCCAAAAACCGCGGTTGCGGATATCCAGGGCCTTCTCACGGATGCAGGCTTGGGCGCGCTGAATCTGGGCGGGGACCTCGACGTGGGCAAACTGGTCCTGGTGGACTTCGACTCGACCAAGCTCCAGCCTTTCGAGGTGCCGTTTGTCGGCACGCTCACCGAGGACGTAGTCAGCATCACCCTGCAGTTTCCCACCGTAACCACGGAGGGGACTGAGGCGGCCTACGGCGCGAGCTATTACGAGGAAGGCGGGCTGCTGGCCGTGGACTTCTCGGAAATCACCAGCGCCGTGCTCAATCTGGTCAACGCGAGGCTGGATTACAGCCCCGAACTGCGGGAAAAAATCCCGGGCCTGGGCAGCCTTTACGACACGCAAAACTTCGACCAGTTGGTGCAACAAGCCCTCAAAGCGTTCATGGGCACGCTGCTGGATGTGCTGGACGGCCAGAGCGAGGAAGTGCCGATCTTCCTCATCGACGCCACTGATGAGACCAGCACCTCGTTGATCCTCGCCAACCTGTGGCCCGACTCCAACCTGACCTCGACGCTCAATGGAAATACGGCGTCGCTCGGGTTCTACGCTTCCTATGGCGAGAGCGCGCCGGTGGTGCACATCAACTTCGATATCGACCAGGCCGTCGCACTGGTCGTCAACGAAATTGTGAAGGCGGCGATCAATGTGGCGTCTCAGGGAAGCACCGTCTCGGTCCTCGACGCCATCCCCACGATCAACCCGCTGGACCTGACGCTCGGCCTGGACACCATCTTGAAAGTGCTGAAGTTCGACGCGGCAAGCCGGGACGTGGTCGGCAAGTTCTTCGACCTGAACCTCAACTTCCAGGCTGCGGACGTCGATGCCCACGCCACCACCAAGTTCTCCCAGGAGTTCACCCTTTCGGTGGACGACATGTCTTACCTGGTCACGCTCGAGGACGGCGAGCAGCAGGTCTTCACTGCCAACGGCGCGGGCAAGCTGCTGATCAACGATGCCAGCAGCCATGACCTCAATGGCGATGGCTCCGTTTCTTACACGCTCGACATCGTGCCCACGGCGATGTTTTCCAACGATACCGAGCTGGGCTTTGGCGTCGGCTACACCCTGGACTTCATGAAGGGCAGTCTTGGGGCGGGGATCAAGCTGCCACTGGGCGAGTTGCTCGGCATCAATTCCGACTGGTTGACCGTTGAAATTCCGCTGGTCGATGTCGCGCTGGGCCCGCTGCTTCGCGTGCAGGGCGATCTGGATGTGCTTGATGTCGACGTCTTCGAAACGCGTTTCGGCCTCGACGTGGGCTTCGATACGTTCGCGGGAGCGGTCGACGTTGGACTGGTCGGCGTCAACAACGCAGTGATGTAAGTTGCCGGGTAGTTCCCGCAGATAGCCTTGCCTTGCGGCAAGGCTATTTCGTTTTGGGGCCAAGCGTTTTTTTCATGGCCCAATGCCGGCAATCGGCCGACTTCCCTGTGAATGATCAAGAAAAATTGCCGACTGAACTCAATCATGCCATAGCGGCGATCAAGCCGATCCTCAAGCTGGTTGTCTATATCGGCGCCGTGGTGAATCTGCTGTCGCTGGCGCCTACCTTGTACATGCTGGAAGTCTACGACCGGGTGGTGAACAGCCGCAATCACACCACGCTCCTGATGTGGGGGTCCGCACGCTTAGCTGGCTAGGCGGGATGGAATTCCTGCACGCCCCGCTGCTCGCTGTTTTCCTCGACGATTTCGAACCGCCAGCCGCACCCCCCGCCTAGCGCACCCTAACGTCGACCACGAAGGTGACCAGTCCGGGATAGGCCGTGAGCAGCGCGACCGTGACGATGTCGGCGATCAGGAAAGGCCAGATCCCGCGGAACACGTCGCCCAGCGGAATGTCCGGCCGCACGCCGTTCACCACGAACGCGGACAGGCCCACCGGCGGGGTCAGGAGCCCGATTCCGCACAGCTTGACCACGATGATCCCGAACCAGATCGGGTCATGGCCCAGGCTTTCGACAATCGGGTACACGATCGGCAGCGTGAGCAGCATCATGCCGATCGCGTCCATGAAGCAGCCCAGCACCAGGTAGATTGCGTAGATCGCAAGCAGGATCAGCAACGGGTGGAGCTTGAGTCCCTCGATCCAGCCGGAGAAGGCGACCGGCAGGTTGGCGTAGCCGAGGAAGCGCACGAAGATCAGGACGCCCCAGATGATGGTGAAGATCATCACGGTGAGCTTGGCCGACTCGAGCATGGCGCCGCGGAACTGGCCCCAGGTCATGGAGTGCCGCCATGCGAAGAACAGCGTCGAAAACGCGCCCAGGGCGCCTGCTTCGGTCGGGGTTGCCCAGCCGAACAGCATTGAGGTGAAGATGAGCAGGATCACGATCCAGATCGGCGCGGTCGGCGGCAGCGACTCGAAGCGCTGCTTCCAGGAGTAGCCGGTGATGGGCCGGCCAAGTTCTGGATTGAGCTTGCAGCGCACCACCACGATCACGCAGTAGGCCAGCGCGGAAATGATGCCGGGCACGAAACCGGCGATCAGCAGGTCGCCGATCGACTGCTCGGTGATGATGCCGTAGATCACCAGCAGCGCCGAGGGCGGGATCAGCGAATCGAGCGTCGAGCCGGCCGCGACCACGCCGGCGGCAAGCTTGCGGTTGTAGCCTTCGCGCAGCATCTCCGGAATCGCGACGCGGGCAAATACCGCGGCCGCGGCCGTGCTGGCGCCGGACACGGCAGAGAATGCCGCCACGGCGAAGATCGTGCCGATCGCCAGCCCCCCGGGCAGCCAGCCGAACCAACGCTTGGCCGCCTCGAAGCAGGTTCGGGTCATGCCGGCGTAGTAGGCGAGGTAACCGATGAGAATGAACATCGGCAGCACCGACAGTTCGTAGCTCGTGCTCTTGGAGTAGGGAATCGTGCCGGCCGCCACGAGCGCGGCATACGGATTGTCCATCAGGAAAATCAGGCCGACCGTGCCGACGAACGCCGCGGCATACGCAATGCGCACGCCGAGCACCGCGAGTGCCAGCAGCGCGCTGGCGCCGAGAATGCCGATCGTCAGCGGGGTCATCGCTCAGCGCCTCACCGGTGCGTCCGGATCCGCGCCGAGTCCGGTCCTGCCGATCGCGTCCTCGATCTCGCGCCGTGCCGCCTGTTCGACGGTCTCGGGCACCGGCACCGCGAGCGGCTCGCCCAACGGGTCGGCGACCATGCGCAGGTAGCCCCACAACTGCAGCAGCAGGCGCACGAGGAGCACACAGAGCATGACCGGCACCACCAGCTTCGAGGGCCACAGCGGCAGCTTGATGTCCATCGACGAGTCGCCCTTCGACCAGGCGTTGTAGAAATTGTCCCAGGTGCCGACGATGAGCAGCACGCACACCGCGACGGCGACCAGGGTCGCCAGCGTCTCGAAGATCCAGACCAGGCGGCCGCGCATGTTCGCGAGAACGATCTCCATGCGGATGTGGCCGCCGACCCGCTGGCAGTAGGCGATGCCGAGGATGGCGTAGAGCACGCCGATGAACTGGATATAGTCGATGTAGCCGTGGATCGCGAAGCGCGGAATCGCAGGCAGCAGAGCGTGCAGCCAGCCGGAGAAACTGCGGCTGACTATCTGCGCGACGCCTACCACCATCACGCCGAAGATGGCGATCGCGGCAGCCAGGTTGAGCGCGTCCTCGAACTTTGTCGTCCACCAGTCGGCGCGCGCGAGCAGCGGCGCGCCGGGCGGCGGGCGCGGTGTCGCGCTTTGTGCTTCGGACGGGCTCGCCATCGCAGTCTGCAGCCGCTGACGCGCGGGGCTACTTTTTCTGCGCCCTGGCCGACGTATCGAAGATCAACTGCAGGAGTTCCTTGGCCGGGATGCCCTTGGCGGCCATCTCGGCAACCCACTTGTCCCATACCGGCTGGGCGCCGAGTTTGCGGAACTCGGCCAGTTCGGCGGGCGTGTAGGTGATGAATTCGAGCCTGCGCTTGAAGAGCGGAAGGTTCTTTTCGTCCGCCTGCCGGTAAGCCACGACCAACGCATCCTTCACCTTGGGGCGGAAGTCCGTTATCAGCTTCTGGTACTGGGGTGGCAGCTGCGCCCAGGCGTTCTTGTTGAAGACCGTGGGGCAGGCCACCGTGCCCGGCGCCATGTTGGTCGTGTACCAGGCGCCGATCTCGTAAGTCTTGTAGGAGGCGTGCGCGTAGGTGGTGGGGAAGGACACGGCATCCACCGTGCCGCGCTCCATCGAGGTATACACCTCCGTGGGCGGCACCGAGGTCGGCACCGCGCCCATGTTGCGCATCGCATCGCCGAGGCCGCCGAGCGCGCGCACCCGCATGCCCTTGAAGTCCGCGAGCTTCCTGGGTGGAGTGCCTTTGCCGACGAACTCGTATTGCGGCAGCATATTGGCCGCGTACAACATCGCGTTCCAGCGGCCGAACTCCTGCACGATGTACGGGTGCGCGTGGAAGGCTTCGTACACCGCCCACTGGGTTTCGAAGTCGGGCAGGGGCAGGAACGGCAGGTCAAGCGCGGTGTAGGCCGGGCTCTTGTCCGGGTGGTACGAAGTGCAGATCATGCTCGCCTGCACGCCACCGGCGCTCAGGATGTCGAGCACTTCGCGCTCGCCGCCGAACGTGCCATAGCCGATCGAAATGTTGAACTTGCCGCCGGTGCGCTCGCCGACATGCTTGGCGAGCGCCTCGACACCGGCGGTAATGGCGCGCGGCTTGCCCCAGGTGGCGTACTTCCATTCGACCTTGGGGCCGTCGACGGTCTGGGCCCAGACTACCGCCGGCGCGAGCAGCGCAATCGCTGCGAACACTACGAGACGCGGGTTACGCATGATCGTTTCCTCCTCCATTGACTCTCCGATTTCTAGCGTAGCACGGCGAACGCATGCGCGAGCGTTGTACCAATATGCGTAAGCGAACGGTGAACCGATGGGTGTGCAAACAGGTCAAGGCAGTGGCTGGCGGAGAGCGAGGGATTCGAACCCTCGATACGGGTTGACCCCGTATAACGCCTTAGCAGGGCGCCCCCTTCAGCCGCTCGGGCAGCTCTCCGTTCGCTACGCTCACTCGAATTGCCCTAGACGGCTTCGGGGGCGCTACGCCCCGAAGAGAAGGAACGCCTGCGGCGTTGGCCCCTCTGGCAACTCTCCTGCAGGCCGGATTCTACTACGGAGCACGCTGTGGCTTTCGCGGCGCCTGTTTGGCGGCGAGCTTGGCCTCGTAGTCCGCCCACCGGTACTGGGGCGTATCCCTCCGGCCGCCACCTTTGTGCAGCACCCGGTGACAGGGCACCGCAAAGGCCCACCAGTTGTGCGTGCAGGTGCTCCCGACAGCCCGAACCGCCTTGGGTGCGCCGATCGCAGCGGCGATCACGGAATAGTCAGAAGTCTGCCCGAAGGGGATCTTCAGCACTTCGCGCAGGACCTGCAACTGGAAGGGCGTGCCCCTCAGGTCAAGGCACAGGTCAAACCGGCCAATTGGCGCTGCAACGTACTCGATCGCCGTCGCCACCGCGCCCTTGCACCCCTTCTCGTCGCGAACGAGGACGGCCTTGGGAAATCGCTCGTGCAGTTCGCGCACAAGTTCCGCAACCTTGTCCCGGATCATGATGGTGACGATGCCCTTGGCACTGGAGGCCACCAGGATCGGGCCGAGCGCGCACTTGCCCGTCCCGTAGCGAATTTCCTCGGGGGGCCTGAAACGCAGCGGCCCGTCCCTGAACATGGCTCAGGCCTGTTCGAGCCCGAAAGCCTTGTGCAGGACCCGCACGGCGAGTTCCATGTACTTCTCGTCCAGCACGACCGAGATCTTGATTTCAGACGTCGTGATCATCTGGATGTTGATGCCTTCCTCGGCCAGCGTGCGGAACATCTGCGAGGCAATGCCGACGTGCGAACGCATGCCGAGGCCCACCAGCGAGACCTTGGCGATCTTGTCGTCGCCGGAGACTTCGCGGCACTTGATGTGCGGCTGGACCTGGTCCTTGAGGATCTTCATCGCCTTGGCGTAGTCGCCGCGGCCGACCGTGAACGACAGGTCGGTCATGCCGTCGTGGCCGACGTTCTGCACGATGACGTCGATGTCGATCTTGGCGTCCGCGATCGGCCCGAGGATCGCGTAGGCGATGCCGGGGCGGTCGGGCACGTCGTGCACCGTGATCTTTGCCTCGTCGCGGGCGAAAGCCACGCCGGAAATGACTGCTTGTTCCATTGCCATGGTCGGGTCTTCCTCGAATGTGATCAGCGTGCCGGAGCCGGACTCCTCCGAGACCGGGATCATCGGGTCGGTCAGGCTGGAGAGCACGCGCAGGCGCACCTTGTACTTGCCGGCGAACTCCACCGAGCGGATCTGCAGCACCTTGGAGCCGAGGCTCGCCATCTCGAGCATCTCCTCGAAGGTGACGGTATTGAGTCTGCGCGCCTCGGGCACGATGCGCGGGTCGGTCGTGTACACGCCGTCCACGTCGGTGTAGATCTGGCACTCGTCCGCTTTTAGGGCGGCGGCCAGCGCGACGCCCGTGGTGTCCGAGCCGCCGCGGCCCAGCGTGGTGATCGCGCCGGAGGCGTCCACGCCCTGGAAGCCCGC
>JANNWA010000461.1:0-19158 GCA_031408275.1 Pseudomonadota bacterium | reverse complement strand
CCGCCTTGGGCGAGCCGGCGGCCTGCATCACGGCGCGCACTTCGTCCATGCGGTCTTCGAGCGTGGGCACGCCCTGCATGCTGTCGGACAGGCCCTGGCCGCGCTTGTCGAACATGATGACGCGAAACATTTTCGCGAGATCACGGTGCATCCGGCTCATCGCCGGATCGTCCCAGGTCCAGGCGATGCTCGCCACGATGCCCGGAATCACGACCAGGTCCTGCGCTCCGCTGCCAAAGACCTGGTAGGCGATGCTCAGGCCATCCGACTCGGCGTATTGCGTCTGCGGAATTTCGAAGTCTTCGCTCATCGGCATTGGTCGCTTTACTTCGGGAGCCCCGCGGCAAGATATATTTCCGCGACCTTTTTCCGGAACCCCGCGTCCTTGTAGGGAGAAACGCTCAGGTAGCGCGACACCGTGAACTCCGGCGCCACTTCGAGCATGCGTTGCGCCGCGAACTTCGCTTCATCGAACCGGCCCAGGTACCCGAACGCCATAACCAATAGCCGATGCCCGCTGGCGAAGTTCGGGCTCTCCTGCACGCCGCGCTGCGCTGCGGCGAGGGCTTCCTCGTACCTGCCGGATATTGCATGCCCCAGGCCGGCGCCGACGATGAACGCGCTGATCCCCGGATCGCGCGGGCTGATGCGCATGGCGCGCTCGAAATTCTCGACCGCCGCGTCGCCCTCGCCGACGAAAGCGTTCACCATCCCGGCGCACATCTGCACCGACAGCAGATTCTGGCTCAGTTGCAAGGCGCGATCGATGGCGCGCTTCGCATCGTCGTATCGAAATCCCAGCACGCGAAACCCGAGCGCGCGGTAACCCAGCGAGCCGAGCGCCAGGCCCGCATAACTAAGGGTCGTCGGATCGTCGTCCCGTTCCGCAAGTGCCGCGTCTGCGTAGCGCAGCCCAGCTTTGACGTCTTCCGCGTCCCCGTATCCATCCATGAGGCGCCTTACGCACTCAAACGCGCCTCCCGCCTTCGCCAGCGCGAAGTGCGGGTCCTTCTCGATCGCCTGGCGGATGAATGAGCGCGCCTCGTCCAGCCCCGCCTTTGTCGAATCAGGCATCAACCCCGGCAAGGCGCGCATCAGCAGGTCGTAGGCCTGCAGGTTGGAGGTCGGCTTGACGCGGGCGCGCTCGATCTCGGCCCGCAGCATGCTCGGCTGGATGGCCGACACGATGCTCTCGGTGATCCGGTCCTGCAGTTCGAATACGTCCTCTAGCGTGCCCTCGAACCGGTCGGCCCAGACATGGCGCGCGGTGTCGGCCTCGATGAGCTGGCCGGTGATGCGCACGCGGTTGCCGGCCTTGCGCACGCTGCCTTCGAGGACATAGCGCACCCCGAGCTCACGGCCCACCTGTTTGATGTCCACGGCCTTGCCCTTGTAGACGAAGGTCGAGTTTCGCGCGATGACGAAGAACGCCCCCATGCGCGCCAGGGCCGTGATGATGTCCTCGACCATGCCGTCGGCGAAGTAATCCTGTTCCGGGTCGCCGCTCATGTTGGTAAAGGGCAAGACCGCGAGCGATGGCAGGTCCGGCAGGGACGGAGCCGGGCGGGTCTGCGTCTCCGCCGGCACGGATGGCAATGCCGGCGCGGAGCCCCCGCCGTCCACCGACACCGAAAACGCACGCACCGGATGGGGAATGTTCTTCACCGTCTGCTCGCCCTGGTCGACGAAGTCCGCCGTTACCTTGCCGCGCACCGCCACATGGATCGATTCCGACACGCTGATGCCGCCAGGCGCGGCGAGCCCCTCCAGCCGGGCGGCAATGTTCACCCCGTCGCCATAGATGGTGCCATCGCCCTTCTCGATCACGTCGCCCAAGTGCACGCCGATGCGGAATCGCATCTGCCGATCTTCGGGTGTATCGGCAACGAGCGTCGCGAGTTCCCGCTGAACGGCGAGCGCCGCCGACACCGCGCCAATCGCTGTGTCAAATACCGCGAGTACCGAGTCTCCGGCCATGTCGATTACGCGGCCATGGTTCGCATCGATGTGCGCGCGGAATATGGCCCGTCCGGCATCCAGCGCGGCCACCGTGGCGCGGTCGTCCGCGGCCATCAGCCTGGAGTAGCCAGTCACGTCCGCGGCCAGGATTGCCGCCAGGCGCTTCTTCAATTCAGAACCGCTCATCTGTGCTTCCCGCCCCTGAACCGTCCAAGGCAGCGATAGTACCGCGGCGTCATCGCCGGGTTCGGGAAGCGGCGCAAACGCCGTTTCCCGGGTTGGGCACAGCTTTCCGCGACCCGCTGCTCCTGACCGGAAGCGGCCCTCTCAAGGAGTAGACTTCCCCACCAGACTCGAGTTGACGGGGCACCCTGCCCCCCCCAACCCCGTGCTTGTGCGTTGTGGCTGCAACTGAAAGGTATCGAATGAAAAGACGTGAAGCGATACGAGCATTGCTCGCCGGCCTGCTGGCCGCGCAAGGGCTGGCGCCCATCCCGGTGCTGGGCCAAACGCGCGTCCGGCGCGCGGTATTCCTCGCCGGTCAATCCGAAAAAAACATCGAGAACTGGATGCAGGGTTTACGCGATGGAATGAAGGACCTCGGGTACCAGGAAGGCCGCAACATCACGATCGACTACCGGTACCGCGGCCTTACCCGGGAAATTTCCGCCCAGATGTCGGCCGACGCGGTTGCCGGCAAGCCCGACCTCATCATTACGCAGGCCGGTCTCGCCCACTCGACAAATGCGTTGACCAAGACGATCCCGATTGTCGCCATCTACAGCGGCGACCTGGTAGACGGGGGCCTGGCGAAGAGCCTGGCCAGTCCCGGCGGCAACGTCACCGGCATCCAGCTCATGGCGCTCGACCTGGTAGGCAAACGAATCGAGATCCTCAAGGAGATGGTGCCGTCCATCAAGCGCCTGGCGGTCCTTGCGTCCCCCAATCATCCCGGCGTGCACCGGGAGCGCGACGCCTCAATCGCCGCGGCCAAAAAGCTCGGCGTGAGCGTCGCCTACTATGCCGTAAAAGACCAGCCGGAACTCGAGGCGGGAATGGCAGCAGCGGTCGCGGCCGGCACGGACGGGCTGGTGTTGTTTCCCGACGGCGTCACCAATGCGGGCAAGGAGCGCATTGCGGCGTTCGCGATGCAGCACAAGCTGCCCACCGTATCCGGGTGGGATATTTATGCCATGGCAGGTGGCCTGATCACCTACTGCCCGAGCATGCGCGGGGCTTTCCGCCACCTCGCCACTTACGTCGACCGGGTCCTGAAGGGCGCCGATCCGGCAACGACACCCATAGAGTTGCCGACGATCTTCGAGCTGATCGTCAACATGAAGACCGCCCGCGCGCTGGGCCTGAAGATTCCGCAGACCGTTCTGGTGCGCACCGACCGGGTGATCGAATAGGAAACCCGACGATCCCGGGCAACTCAGGTGCCACGATGGGTCGTGAAATGCAGACTGATAGAATCCGGGAAAATACCCTGGGCCGATAGCCATGAATCGCCAACAAGTCCTCGAGGCGCTGACCGCGCGCAAACCCGAAATCGCCGAACGCTTCGGCGTCAAGCGGCTGGCCGTCTTCGGGTCCGCGGCCCGCGACGAACTGGGGGAAGACAGCGATGTCGACGTGCTGGTGGAGTACGAGGGAGCGGTAACCTATCGGGGTTACTTCGACCTCAAGGACTACCTCGAGGGGCTGCTCGGCAGAACCGTTGACCTCGTGACTGATGCCGGGCTGAAGCCTCGCGCCCGCCGCCATGTGGAGCGGGAACTTATCCGTGTCACGTGACTGGCTGCTCTATCTCGACGATCTTATCGAGAGCGCGGAAAAGATCCAGCGTTTCCTCGCAGGCAGGGCGTTCGATGAGTTCTCTGCGAATGAAATGCTGTTCGATGCAGTCCTGTTCAACCTCGAAGTGATTGGCGAGGCAGTCAAGAAACTCCCCGCCGAGGCGAAAGCCGCCGTGCCGGAAGGGGACTGGTCCGGCCCGGCGCGAATGCGCGACCTAATCGCGCACCACTACTTCGCGGTCGATCCACAGATCGTCTGGGAAGCGGCGACACAGCACATGCCCCGAATACTTGAGCACGCAAAAGCGCTGCGCGTGCGATTCGACGTAGGTTAAATTATTTACATTTAGGAAGATTTACTTTCAAAAGTCACCGCCTGTGGCCATCCGCAGGGTAGTTTGTGTATCGGTACCGATACATTATCTACCCCGGAGCCTCGGCCTCCAGCCTCCTCCGCAGCTCGGCCTTGGCGACTTTTTCCAGTGTCACGCGCGGCAGTTCGTCAACAATGCGTACTTCGTGCGGCCGCTTGAAGTCGGCCAGCTGCGCCGCGCAGGCCGACACAATCCGATCGCGCAGTCCCTCCGGCGCCGGCCCGGCGGGCAGCACGAACGCCACCGGCACTTCGTCCAGCATCTTGTGCCTGCGCGCCACCACCGCGCATTCGCGCACGCCGGGCACCTGCAGGATCACGCGCTCGATCTCCGATGCGGCGACGTTCTCGCCGCCCACCTTGAGCATGTCCTTGGTGCGGTCGCCGAACTGGATGGCGCCGTCCTCGAGCAGAACCACCCGGTCGCCGGTTCTAAACCACCCGTCCGGATCGAAGCTTTGGGCAGTCGCCTGCGGATTGCCGAGGTACTCCTGGAACATCGACAGCCCGCGGATGCCGCGGATCATCAGGTTGCCGCTGCCGCCGGGCTCCACATGGCGGGCTTCGCGCACCGGGACGGCGTCGTCCTCGACAATCGCGATCCCGTATTCCGGCGCGGGCCGGCCGATCGACAGCGGCCGGTTGGGCAGGTGCGGGCTGCCGACGATGCCGTGGGTGATGGTCTCGGTCATGCCCCACCAACCCATGGTCTTGACACGGAAATGCGCGTCGGTCGGCGGCTCGCTCACCGCGCTTCCCCACAAGCGGTAGTGGTGCTGCGCCGGGACTTCATGCTCCATGAGTGCCTTGACGCAGAAGGGCACCACCGAGGTCCACGTGCAGCGGCGGTTGAGCGACACCGGCCAGAACCGGCTGGCGGAAAACCGCGGCTGGATCACCGCCATGGCACCGGCCCACAGGCAGGCGAGCACCGAATAGGCCTGCGCATTGGTATGGAACAGCGGCAGGAACACGAGGTGCACGTCCTCGGGGCGCAGGTCTTCGTGCACCGCGTTGATGCGCGCGCCCCACAGTGCGTTGGCGTGCGTCCACAGCACGCCCTTGGGGCGCGATGTGGTCCCGGAGGTGTACTGCACGCTGCACGGGGCCAGCGGATCGGGCGCGCGGCGGCGCGGTGGCTCCCCATCGAGCGAGGCAAAGCTTGAAGCGTGCTCCGGTTTCCGTTGCGGCGCCACGCCGCCGTCAGTAGCCGTGACCACAAGCCAGCGCAATCCCTTGCAGCTGGCCGCAACGAGTTCGGCGAATTTAGGCTGGGTAATGCCGCCTACCGCGCCGCAGTGGTCCGCGTAGTAGGCAAGCTCGTCGCCCACCGCCCGAGCGTTGGTCGTGACCGCCACCGCGCCGATCCACGCGCAGGCGTACCACGCGAGCAAGGCTTCCGGGCAGTTCTCCAGGTGGATCAGCACGCGGTCGCCGCGAACGACCCCCCGCTTCAGCAGGCCACCGGCGATCCGGACGATGCGCGCGTGGAACTGCCCGTAGGTGATCGTCTCCGCGGCGCCTTCGAACGGCTCCCAGATAAGGAACGGATGGTCGCGGCGAGTCGATGCGCGGGTCTCAACCAGCCAGGGGACATCCATGCCCGAAAACGGGTGCAACTGCGTGTGCGAAAGCAAGTGTGACATCGTCCGATCCCTTGGCGGCTGTTTGGGATTAGACTAACCCTCTTGCGGGAATCGCGCAGGATTCCCCGTTCTCATGCACAGAGTTTGCGCTGCTTCGTTGCCATCGGGAGGATCGGATGGATACACGCGAGTTGGCTTCTCAGGCAAGAACGACTCCTCCCGCCCCCGGGCGGACCTATCGGATGGCGTACCTCGGTGCGTCTTCCGCCCCCGGCAGCGCGCATCTCCAGGACGCGCTTTTTGGTGCGCTGGGCGATCTCGGCTATGTCGAAGGAGAAAACCTCGCAGTTGAGCGCCGCTATTCGGAGGGCGACTACGACCGCCTCGAAGCGCTGGCGGAAGGGCTGGCGGGCGAGGATCTAGACGTCGTCTATGTGATCGGAACCCAGGCGGCGGTCGCGGCGTCCAGGGCCATCCACGACATCCCGGTGGTATTCGCCTCGGCCGCCTACCCCGTCGCCATGGGACTGGTCAGGAGCCTCTGGGCGCCCGGCACCCACCGGACCGGAGTGGCCATGCCCAGCGACGTCCTGTGCCGCAACCGGATACAGCTCCTCAAAGAGGTGCTGCCCAAGGCGAAGCAGGTCGCCGTCCTGCACAACGCCCGCAACACCGTCGAGGCGCTGATGCTGGCCGCGATCGAAGAGGCGTGCGCGAAGCTCAAACTGGAAGTGGCGCTGTTCGAGGTGGACACCGAACAGGACTTTCCCGCCCAGTTCGAGGCGCTGGACCGCATACGCCCGGATATGCTTTACGTGATCGAAAGCCCGCTCAACTTCATGCATCGTTCGCAGATCGTCGAGCACGCGTCCGAAAAGCGCCTGGCGGCGATGTACGGGTTCTCGGAATTCGCGGATGCGGGCGGCCTGATGTCCTATTCGTTCAACCTCACCGAACAGGTCCGCGCGTCGGCGGTCTTCATCCACAAGATCTTCAGCGGGGCAAAAGCTTCGCAGCTGCCAGTCGATGTGCCGGCAAAGTTCGAGTTCGTGGTCAACCTCAGGACCGCCCGGGCGCACGGCGTCAGCATGCCGCGGTCGGTGGTCGCGCGCGCGGACCGGGTGATCGAGTAGCGGGCATCGCAACGCCGCGCAGGCGTCCTGTCGAATGACAGCTGGCTGTATGATTGGCTGGTTCACCCCCCAAATCCAAAGCCCTTTCGAGAACGACAAATGACGCGACTGCTGCTTGCCGTGCTGGCCACCCTCCTAGTGAACACCGCCTGGGCGGCGGAGCCCGCCCCCGCGATGCAGGACCAACCCGTCAAGGGCGAGGTACTCGAGGTCAAGGACGCCCCGCCGTACACCTACCTGCGCCTGAAGACAAAGGACGGCGAAACGTGGGCGGCCGTCAACAAGGCGCCCGTCAAGAAGGGCGCGCAGGTGACGATCGAGAACGCTATGGTGATGACGAACTTCGAGAGCAAGTCGCTCAAGAAAACCTTCGACAAGATCGTGTTCGGCACGCTGGCCGGCTCGGGCGCGGCCGCCCCGCTCAGCAGCAAGGTCCCCGCGAGTCGCGCGAGCACGCCGGCACCCGACATCGCGGACGTCGCCGTGCCGAAAGCGCAGGGCCCCGGCGCGCGAACGGTCGCGGAGATATTCGGCAAGAGCACCGAACTCAAGGACAAACCAGTCCTCCTCCGCGGCAAGGTGGTCAAAGTCACGATGGGCGTGATGGGCAAGAACTGGCTCCATCTGCGCGACGGGACGGGCTCGGCGAAGGACAACACCAACGACATCGTCGTCACGACCAGGGACGAGACCCAGCCTGGCGCGATCGTGCTGGCCAAAGGCGTGGTGCGCACCGACGTGAACCTCGGATCGGGCTATACGTATAAGGTACTGGTCGAGGACGCGACACTTCAAAAAGGAACGCCATGAACCAAGCCATTGACCTGCGCACGCCGCTCCTCGCGGCGGCATCGCTTCTGCTTGCCGCCTGCGCGAGCGTCCCGCCGCCGATCTCGCAGGAACGCATCGCCGAGATCATCGCGAGCCCCGACCGCCGCGCGGCCGACCTCACCAACGACATCCGCAGGAAGCCCGCCGAGATGCTGGCCTTCATCGGCGTGCGGCCCGGGTGGACGGCCCTCGACCTGAGCGCGGGTGGCGGCTATACGACCGAACTCCTCGCGCGCTCCGTCGGCCCCACCGGGCGCGTGTACGGGCAGAGCCGGCCGCCCAACCCGAATGCCCCCAAGCCTGCGGCCGCCGAAGGTGGCGCCGCGCCCTCCACCGCGCCGAAACCCCCGCCCACGCCCTCGCCGGTTGCGCTGGCCGAACGCGCGAAGAACCCGGCCGTCTCCCACATCGTCGCCGTCGTGCGCCGGTTCGAGGATCCCGTGCCGCCCGAGATCGCGCCCGGGACGCTCGACCTCGCCACGCTGATGTTCAACTACCACGACCTCGTCTGGCTGGGCATCGACCGCACGCAGATGAACCGCGCGGTCTTCAATGCGTTGAAGCCCGGCGGGCTCTACGTGATCGCCGACCACTCGGGCCGGCCGGGCACGGGCGCGTCCGAGACCAGCACCCTGCACCGCATCGAGGAGGCCTTCCTGCAGAAGGAAGTCGAGGCCGCGGGATTTCGCCTGGCCGCGCAGGGCAACTTCCTGCGCAACCCGAACGACCCGCGCGACAAGAACACGCCGGTGCCGGCGATGCCGAAGGACGAGTTCGTGCTCAAGTTCGTCAAACCCTAGGACCGGCCATCATGGCGGAAGCAATCGATCAATCCCGGCGAACCCTCCTGCTCGGCGCCGCGGCGTCGGTGCTGGCGCCGCGCGAGGTCCTGGCACAGGCGGAGGCGCTGGGCCGGACCGGCGATACGGCAGTTGCGCCCGGAGTGCTCACCGCCGACGCCACTGCGTATTTTCGCGGCGAGGAGCCGTTCTTCCGCCAGCTCGCGCAGGAGTTCACGCTCGACCCGAAGGTCGTCTACTTCATGGCCGCGCAGAAGGGCTCGGTGCCAAAGGCCATCCTCGCGCGCTACAAGGAGGGCCTCGACCAGGGCGCGCGCGACCCGTTCCCGGTTTACGTGGAGCCTTCAGCGAAGATCCGCGCCACGATCGCGCGCTGCTACGGCACCACGCCCGACCAGATCGCGATCACGCGCAACACCACCGACGCGCTGTCGCTCGCCTTCAACGGCATCGAATGGAAAGCGGGCGACGAGCTGCTGATGACCCCGCTCGAGCACCCCACGGGCATCACGCTGGCCCTGCGCACCGCCGCACGTTACGGCGTGGTCATCCGCCAATGGGGCGTGCCGACCCACGCGCGCGCGACGGCCGAGGAAGTGCTCGCGGCGCTCGAGCGCCGCATCGTTCCCGGCAAGACCAAGGTGATCTTCTTTTCCTCGCCGCTGTGGCCCATCGGCCAGCGCCTGCCGGAGCGGCGCATCGCCGAACTGGCGCAGAAGGCCGGCGCGATCACCATCGTCGACGGCGCTCACTACAACGGCATGTTCGACCCGAAGCTGGATGAGACCGGGATCGACTTCTTCGCGCTGTGCGGCCACAAGTGGCAGAACGGCCCGGGCGGCACCGGCGCGCTTTATATCCGCAACCGGAAGCTGCCTTCCAACCCTGCTGCGCCGCCCCGGTTCCACATCACGCGTTCGCAGTCGCGCGTGGTGCCTTTCGACGGGTCGCGCGGCGAGTGGGACATCGGCGAGGCGCTGTCGCTCTACGGGTTTCCGGAATCGGCGGACTGGCGGGCGCTGGGCGAGGCCTGCGACCTGTGGGACAAGATCGGCCGCCAGCGCATCGAAACCTGGCACCTGCGCCTGGGCGATTACTTCCGTGAGCGGCTCGTTGGCGCGTTCGGTGAGGCGGCGGTGCTGGGCGCGCAGCACGACCCGCGGCTGAAATCCGGGATCATCGCCTTCAACCCTTTCCCCATCAAAGAGCAGCGCTGGAACGAAAAGCTCAACGTCGAGTTCCGCGGCAAGATGCTGCGCGAGTACGGGTTCCGGATCTCGGGCCTCGGTGTGGGCAGCAACGGGTTGACGCGCAAGCCCGACCCCGAAGCCGCCGCGTTCCCCGCGGGCACCATCCCCAACCGCGACCCGGAAACCCTCGCACCCGCGCCCATGGACCACCCGCAGCGCGTCAACGCCTGCGTCTGGAACAACCGCGAGCAGATCGACCGGTTCATTGCTGCAGCGCAGGACCTGACGAAGAAGATGAGCTGACACCGGCCAGGGTGTAGATTGTCGTTTCCACACACCACTCGGGGAGGAGTGACCATGGAATCCAACAACAATTTCTCGTTCAAGCGCCGGCAGCTGGTTGCCGGCATCGGCGCGGCCCTGGCCACCGGCAGCTTCGCGGCGCGCGCCGCGATGGGCGCAAACGACAAGTTCGACCTAGTCATCAAGGGCGGCGAGGTCGTCGACCCGAGCCAGAACCTGCGCGCCAGGCGCGACATCGGCATGCGATTCGGCAAGGTCGAGGCGATCGAGGCCGACATCCCGGCGGCGCGGGCGAGCCGCGTGATGAACGCGACAGGCAAACTCGTGGTCCCCGGCCTCATTGACCTGCATTCGCACGTGTTCACCTCGGGCATCGGCATTCCGGCCGACGAACTGATCACCTACCAGGGCACCACGACGGCCATCTCGGCAGGCGACGCGGGCGCGAGCACCTTCGCGACGTACCGCCGCTACATGGCCGCCCAGTCGCGCACGCGCATCTACGCCTTCGTGCACATCGCCAACATCGGGCTGTCGGCCTTCCCGGTGGGCGAGCTGTTCAACATCGACTTCGCCCAGGTCGACGCAGCGGCCAGGACGCTTGCCGAGAACGCCGACATGGCCATCGGCATCAAGGTGCGCATGTCGCAAAACGTGGTCGCCAAGCACGGCATCGAACCGCTCAAGCGCGCGATCCGCGCGTGCGAGATCGCCGGCACCGGCGGGCGCGTGATGTGCCACATCGGCGGCGTGGAGTCCGTCGCGCTGATGAGCCAGATCCTCGATACCCTGCGCCCGGGCGACATCCTCACCCACTGCTATTCGGGCGCGCCGAACGACGCTGGCCAATTCACCAACATCGTCCAGGACGGCAAACTCCTGCCCGCGGCGCTCGAAGCCAAGAAGCGCGGCGTGATGTTCGACGTAGGCCACGGCGGCGGGAGCTTCGATTACACGGTGGCCGAAGCCGCGATCGCTCAGGGCTGCCCGCCCGACACGATCTCTTCCGACATCCACGTGTTCTCGGGCAACTCGGCCGGCCAGCCCTACCTCACCAACGTGATGAGCAAGTTCATCGGCCTGGGATTCACGCTCGAGCAGGTGATCACCATGGCCACCGCCAAGCCTGCGTCGATCATCAACCGGCTGCCGAAGCACGGCACGCTGCAGGTCGGCGCACCCGGCGACGCCACGCTGCTCGAACTGGTGAACGGTCCGGTGGAATTCGTCGATACGAGGAACAACAAGCGCCAGGGCAAGGCGCTGCTGCGGCCGACGAATACGGTCGTCGCCGGCGTCGCCTTCGGCCAGCCCTACCAGGCGCCGTTCACTTCGCGCTAGCGGTCAGAACTTGTCGGGCTGGGTCGAGGGCTCTACGTTCTTCACCGCATCGAGCGCCGCCCCGGCTTCGAACACCCGCATCACCGCCGGCGTGAACATCAATGCGCACCGAGCCCTCCACCGATCCGTAGTGGCTTGGCGAACGTCATTCGTTCGCTTAGCCACTACGCAGATGCTTTAGATGGACGTGCCCGTTGTTGAGCCAACGCTGAAGATTACTGCTTCGGCCCTTCCGTCAGGCGGCGACTCAGTCCGATCACGTACGGCGCCGAGCGGGCGGCAATCATCGGGTCGGCAGACGGCTCCACGCCCTTTGGCAAGACCATCGGGTTGAAGGTAATCGTCAGGCAGGCTCCCGCCGCGTCTTCAGCCACGCTGGTGACCTTCAGCATGCCCATGTTGACCTTCTTGCGGCCTTCGGGCAGCGGCACGGTGGCGCTGTCGATCCGGTCACCGGCCTGGGCCAGCTCGAGGTTGAAGTTGAACGCGACCTTGCCGTCCTTCACGCGCTGGCGCAGGTCGTCATGCAAAAAGCCCGGGCCCTTGGCCTTGGCTTCGTCATCCGTCAGGCCCTGCACGCCGCCCACGGGTTCAAAAACCCATTTGCCGAACTGCCTGGCCCCACTGGCATTGACGAAGCCAAAGGCGTGCACACCCCAGTAATTGACCGCGCCAAAGCTGGCAGGCACGGGCTGCGACGCAAAGTGCTTGCCTTGCAACAGTACTTCGGGGTTGGCATCGGCGAAGGCCTTGACCTTGGCCGCATCAGGCATCTTGGTAGCGGGGTCGGGCTGCAGGGAAGCCACGCGGCCAAAAAACTGCTGTGGAGACGATGCAGCAAACACCGGCGCCGAAATATTGCCCATCTGCCATTGCTCGCCGTTTGGCAGGTTGAACTGCAGCGCGAGATTGCGCTGGCTCTTGGCGTTGTCCGGCGCCTTTGGGTTGGCCCCGCCAACCGAGAAGCGCACCACTACGGGCACCGGCTTGCCGCTGAAGGCCGAGGCCGTGGACAGTGCGCGCGCATCGGCTGTGCCCACGAACTCGCCCATGGCGCAAATGCCCTTGGCACCCGATCGGCGAAAGCCCTCGAACTTGCCGAAGGTGGACTCGAACTGGTTCAGGAAGGCGTTGGGGTCAGCCGGTGCGCCCGCGGGCGACTGTGCAAACGCGTTCTGGGTCAACAGGGTGGTGGCGGCAGCCACGGCGGAAAGGACCAGCTTGTTCATGTCAAAGGAGCTCCCAAGGTGAAAGGATTACTACACTCAACGTGCCGACCGTCCCCGCGGGACTTTCGGCAACTGTTCAGGATGTAGTCGTACCCGGGGAGCCAACCTTACAAAGTGGCGCGGGGAAACAGGAATTGGCGCTGCCGCTTCGGTCCAAGGTTCATCTACCAGCCGCGACGGCCGCCCGGGCCTGGGTCGCGGCGTATACTTGCCTCACGGAGGTACCTATGGCCCTGACCGTCGTTTCGCGTGACCCGGAGATAATGAGCGGCGCCCTGTGCTTCACGGGCACGCGGGTTCCCGTGCAAAACCTCTTTGATTACCTCGAGGGTTCGTCCTCACTCGAGGACTTCCTGCTGGACTTTCCGTCCGTATCCCGTGAAGCAGCCGTCTCCGTTCTGGAACAGGCGCGGACACGCCTGTTTGCGGATGCGCCTGCTGCTTGACGAGTCCGTCCCCGTCCGCTTGCGGCATCACCTTGCGGGACACGCGGTTCGAACCGCAGCCGAAATGGGCTGGCTGGGCGAAAAGAACGGCCAGTTACTCGCACTGGCAGCGCGAGAGTTCGACGCTTTCGTCACGGTAGACAAGAATCTCCAGTACCAGCAGAACCTGGCAACGCTGCCGGTAGCGGTGGTCGTACTAGATACTTACTCCAACGACCTGCCAATTCTCCTGCAATTGCTGCCCAAACTTGAGTCCACGCTGGCCAGCCTGCAGCCGAATGCGCTCGTCCGCGTAACTGCATAGGAAAACGTACTGGCTCCAGCACAAAACTCCCAGAACAGCCGCTCCAGTCAACGATTTTCAGAAATAATTCGACGAATTCCCGCCATACACCACCCCCTCAGAACTTGTCCGGCTGGGTCGATGGCTCCACTTTCTTCACCGCGTCCAGCGCCGCCCCGGCCTCGAACACCCGCATGACCGTTGGATAAGGCGCCAGGTTGCAGTTGTAGCGCTGCGCGTTGAACACCTGCGGGATCAGGCAGACATCGGCCATGGTGAACTGCGAGCCGAGGCAGTACTTGCCGGTGCGCTTCTGGCTGACGAGGAACGACTCAAGGCTTCGGAACCCCTCGTCGACCCAATGCGGGTACCAGTCGCTGTCGACCTTGGCGGCGTCCAGCCCGTAACCCTTGAGGTACTTAAGCACGCGCACGTTGTTCAGCGGGTGCATCTCGCAGCCGATGATCTGGGACACGGCGCGCACGTACCATTTTTCCTCCGCGCCCTTGGGCATCAGCGCCGGCTCGGGGTGGACGTCGTCAAGGTACTCGATCATGGCCATCGACTGGGTGAAAACCCGTCCCGCATCATCCACCAAGGCCGGCACGAGCCCTTGGGGATTTTTCGCAAGGTACTCTGCCGACTGGTGCTCCAGCTTCGGCAGGCTCACGAAGCGGGGCTCGTAAGCGACGCCCTTGTATGCGAGCGCGATCCTCAACCGGAACGAAGTCGAGGAGCGAAAGAACGTGTAGAGCTGCACGAGGCTAGGCTGCCGCTTTCTTGTTGGCCGCGTCAAGAATGTGCTGCGGGGTGGCCGAGACGACCTTGGCGTACTTGGGCACGAAGCCGCTGCCCTTGATCATGCCGACGAAAGCGGGCTTCAACTCGGTGGCGAGGATCTTGCGGATGCGGGCGTGCTCGACGATGTCCTTCCACTCGCCGATCAGCCAGAAGTGCGTGGGGTCGTCCACGTCCTGGCACATCGCGCCGTCCTTGGCCTGGGCGGAGGACTCGTGCATGGGATTCTTGCCGCCGTAGTCGAACTCGTTGAACAGGCGGATGAACTCGTCGATGTTCTCCTTCTCGACGTAGAAGTCGTAGATGTGCAGGTAGTTGCCGAGGTTTGCTATGGGTTCCATGCGAAGTCTCCTTTAGGTCCTTTAGGATTTTCTGCCGAACAATCTCTTCAGCCAGCTCCAGAAAATATCGAACGCGTTGATGTTCATTTCCTTCGCGACTACCGGCGCCGCGCCCGCGGGCGCGCCGAGCCGGGCATTCAGGTTGGCGGCGAAATCCGCCACCATCTTCTTCATGAACTCGCGGACCAGCCCCCCGCGCGAAAACTGCGCGAGCGGCCCCTGCAGGCTGTAATCGATCGACACCGCGACGCGCGTGCGCCCGCCGCCGGCATCGGAGAGCTGGTAGCTGATGTCGCCGCGCGCGCGCGAGCCCGAAAGACTGTCGGTGCCGTTGCCGCGGATTGCGCCGCGCTTGGCCGATTCGTCGCGTTCGAGTGCCGCCGTTCCAGCAAACGACGCCTTCATCGGGCCGAACTTGGTGTTGATCTTTCCCTTGAGCGAGGCCGGCGTGTGTTCCGTGATCTCGGCGCCCGGCAGGCACCCGGCCACGGCCGGCATGTCGGCGAAGATGTCCCAGACCTTGGCCAGCGGGTGGTCCACCGTGAACTCGTCCTCGATCACCGTGCCGGATTTCTTCGACTCGGCCGCATGCGCTGGGGCCGCGACCGGCGCGTGCGGTGTCGGGGCCGCGGCCTGGAAAGGCGTGAAGGCGGCAGGCGCCGCCACCGCCACCGGCTCGATGGCCGGGTCATTGGCCACACGCCGCAGCTCGAGCACGGAGAGGATCGCGCGAACGATGCCGCGGTACCCGGTGCAGCGGCACAGGTTGCCGGACATTTCCACCCGCACGCGGGCCTCGTCGGCGTCGGGCACGCGCATCACGAGATCGCGCGCCGCGATCAGCATGCCGGGCGTGCAGAACCCGCACTGCAGGGCGTGCTCCTGGTTGAAGGCCTTGCGCAACTGGGCCATGACGGCGTCATCGCCGAAGCCTTCGATGGTGCGCACCTCGCGGCCCTCGCAGGCCACGGCAAAGGCGATGCAGGAACGCGCCGGCGCGCCGTCGATCAGCACGGTGCATGCCCCGCAGATGCCGTGCTCGCACCCCAAGTGGGTGCCGGTGAGGCGCTGGTCCTCGCGCAGGAAATCGCCGAGGTGCGTCCTCGGCTCGGCGTAGGCCTGGACCTTCTCGCCGTTGACTGTCAGGGATATGGGTTGCATCAGGGCATCTTCCTCACTGAAATCCTTTTTGCACTGCACGGCGGACTGCGGTGACATGCAGCCGGCGCTGGACCGGGTCGGGTTCGGGCGCGCACAGTTCGAGCGCCGCGTAGACCGCGGTTTCGCTCGCGGCGAGCGACCCGCGCAACGCCAGGTCGGCGGCCAGGACCTCCAAGGGCTGCGGTGCGCCGTTCAGCGCGCCTACCCACAGCCGCGCCAGCTTGCGTTCGGGGTCTAGCAGCATTGCGGCGCTGGCCTCGGGGAACTCGCCCGTCTTGCGGCAGAATTTCCAGTAGCCCCAGCGCGCGGAGGCCGAGAGCTTGGGCACCTCCACCGCCACCACGAGTTCATCCTCGGCGAGAACCGTGGCAAAGGCCCCTTGCATGAATTCGGCGGCGGGCACGCTGCGTTCCCCGGCGGGGCCCGCAATGAAGATGGTGGCGGCGAGCGCGGGCAGCGCGAGCGGCCAGTCGGCGGCCGGATCGGCGTGCGCAAGGCTGCCGCCGATCGTGCCGCGGTTGCGGATCGTACGGTAGGCAATCCCGCGCGCCACATCCGACAGCACCGTGCAGCCGGAAAGCTTCGCATCCTCGATCGCGGAATGCGTTACCGCGCCACCAATGCGCCATGCAGAACCCTTGTCTTCGATCGCGCGCATCGCGTCGAGGCGGGATACGTCGACCACGAGCTTGGGCCGCGCGAGGCGCAGGTTGAGCATGGGCCCGAGCGACTGGCCGCCGCCCATGGGCTTGGCGTCGCCGCCGGAACCGGCCAGCGCCTTGACCGCGCCGGCGACATCCGCGGGTTTGAGGTATTCAAAAGCGGCTGCTTTCATGCTGCCTCCCGTTTTGGTGCCGTATGTTTCCGCGCCCGCTCGATCTCCTCGAGCAGGCGGTGCGGCGTGAGGGGCGTCTTGCTGACTTCGACGCCCGTGGCGCGCAATGCGTCGTTGACCGCGTTGAAGATCACCGCCGGCGGCGCGATCGCCCCGCCCTCGCCCATGCCCTTGATGCCGTACATCGTGTAGGGCGAAGGGGTTTCCATGTGGAAGATGCGCATGTTCGGGACCTCCGTCGGCCCGGGCAGCAGGTAGTCGGCAAACGTCGACGCGTTCGGCTGGCCGTTGGCGTCGTACTGGATCTCCTCGTACATCGCCGTGCCTATGCCCTGCGCCACGCCGCCCAGGGTCTGGCCTTCCACCACCATCGGGTTCACCAGCGTGCCGCAATCCTCCGCGATCACGTAGTCGAGGATCTCCACCGCGCCGGTCTCGGTGTCGACGGCAACGGCCACCGCGTGCGAGGCGTAGCTGAACGCGCCGGTGTCGCGGTCGGGCTTGTAGCTGACGCTCACCTCGAGCCCGCGGCGATCCACGTCGAGCGGCGCGCGGTCTGGGCGCAGGTACCAGACGCTGCAGATTTCCTTCAGGTCCACGCTCTTGCCGTCGGGCGCGACGACGCCGAGCGACTTGTCGAAGCGCGCCTGCTCATCCTTGCAGCCAAGCAGGAACGCGCCGATCCGGATGATGCGCGGGATCAGTTCCTCGCAGGCCTTGAGCGTCGCGCCGCCGGCCATCACGATGGAGCGCGAGGCGTAAGTGCCGGTCGAATAGGGCGTGGTCCCGGTATCGCCGTGCGTGATCTTGATTTTCTGCACGTCGATGCCGAGGATCTCGTGCGCGAGCTGGGCGAACGTGGTCTCCATCCCCTGCCCATGCGAGTGCACGCCGACACGCACCTCCAGTCCGCCGTCCGGCGTGAGCTTCACCGCCGACTGGTCGTAGCCGGGCACGAGGGGCAGGCCCCAGGTGGCGAACACGCTCGTGCCATGCGCCGACTGCTCGCAGTAGCTTGCGTAGCCGATGCCGATCTTGCGGCCGTCGGGCTCGCCCTTCTTCTGCCGCTCGAGCCACTTGGCGTGGTCGAATTTCTCGCGCGCGAGGGCGAGGGCCGCCGGGTAGTTGCCGCTGTCGTAGTGCTTTTTCACCACGTTGTCGTAGGGCATCTGCTCGGGGCGCACGAGGTTCTCCATGCGCACCTCGTACGGGTCGCGGTCCACCGCGCGCGCCACCGCGTCCATGAGCAGCTCCATCGCGAAGCACACGCCGGTGCGCGCCACGCCGCGGTACGGCATGAAGCCGGGCTTGTTGGTCGCCACGCAGTAGGTCTTGCAGCGGTAGCCCTGGAAGTCATACGGCCCCGGCAGGTTGCCGGTCGCCTGCCCGGGCTCGAGGCCGATGGTGAAGGGCCAGTTGGAATACGCGCCGCCGTCAATCGTGATCTCGGCATCCAGCGCCAGGAGGCGGCCCTTGTCGTCGGCGTAGCCCGTGAGCCGGTAGCGGTGCTGGCGCGCATTGGCGCCCGAGACAAGGTGCTCGCGCCGGTCCTCGATCCAGCGGTAGGGCTTGCGGTATTTCATCGCAAGCCACGCCACCGCGAGCTCCTCGGGGTGCACGATGACCTTGTAGCCGAAGCCGCCGCCCACGTCCGGGGCGATGATGCGCACCTGGCCTTCGTCGAGGCCCAGGAACTGCGCGATGCCCGTGCGCACGATGTGCGGGGTCTGCGTGGAGTAATACATGACCAGCTGGTCGGCACGCTCGTCCCAGTGTGCCACCACAGCCTTGCCTTCCATGGGCACCATGGCCTGGCGGGAAAGTTCCACCTCGCGCTTCACCACCACGGTGGCCTTCTTCGACAACGCGTCGAAGCCGTTGTCCACCGACAGCGTGAGGAACAGGTTGTCCTCCCAGTCCTCGTGCACGCGCACGTTCTTCTCGAACCGCGCGGTATCCGAATCCACCAGCACAGGCAGTTCCTCTATGTCGAGCTCGACCTGCTCGCACAGGTCCTCGGCCTCGGCGCGGGTCTTGGCCACGCACATCACGACCGGCTCGCCCACGAAGCGCACCTTGCCGGAAGCCAGCGGCGGCTGGCCGGAAATCCTGTAGGTCGGCAGCGTCGACGGCGCGACGATGTCTTTCGCCTCTGCCAGGTCCTCGCGCACGAATACGCGGCCCTCCGACCCGGCGGGCTTCTTGATGCCGCGGATCCGGCCGTGCGCGACGGGGCTGCGCAGGAACGCGACTTCGCGCTGGCCCGGCAGCATCATGTCGGACACGTATTGTCCCTTGCCGTGCAGGTGGCGCGAGTCTTCCTTGCGCGGGACGCGCGCGCCTATCCCCTGCCCAGGCTTGCCGTGCTCTTTCATTTTTCCTCCTGGGAGAACCTTTCGTTCTCCGTACGTCAAATGCTCGCAGGTCGGGAACAGGGGAACCGAGGTTCCCCCGTACCCCTTCCTTGTGCCGCGCTTACTTGGCTGCTGCGGACACGCTGTAGCGATACGCGTCGAGGGTGTTCTCGGCCACGCGGAACCAGAGGTTCTGCTCATCGCGGAACTTGGACCATTGCTCGTAGATCTTCTTGAACTCAGGGCTCTTGCCGGCCAGGTCGGCCATGACTTCCTGCGTGGCCTTGTAAGCCGCGTCCATGACCGGCTTGGGGAAGCTGCGCAGCTGCGTCCCCGAGCCCACGAGGCGCTTGAGCGCGATCGGATTCTTGTGGTCGTAATCGGCCGTCATCACCG
>JANNWA010000460.1:0-5912 GCA_031408275.1 Pseudomonadota bacterium | reverse complement strand
TACAACATCCGCCCGCAGGCCATGGCGCGGCTGGGGCTGTCGTACGAGGCCGTGTCCGAGGTCAACCCGCGGCTCGTGTACGTGGGCGCGTTCGGGTTCAGCCAGCGCGGCCCCTATGCCGCGCGCCCCGCGTACGACGATCTGATCCAGGGCATGGTCGGGATCCCGTGGCTTTCCCAACAGGCCGGGGCCGAGGTGCCGCGCTATGCGCCGATGATCCTGGCCGATCGCGTGATGGGCCTGCAGCTGGCCTATGCGATTTCAAGTGCCCTGGTGAACCTTGCCCGCACCGGCAAGGGCCAGCGCGTGGACGTGCCGATGTTCGAAGGGCTGCTGTCGATGATCCTCGGCGAGCACCTGGCCGGCAAACTCTTCGATCCGCCGCAGGGGCCGGCGGGATACCAGCGCAGCCTCACGCCCAACCGGCGTCCCTACCGGACGAAGGACGGGTACCTGTGCACGCTGATCTACTCCGACAAGCAGTGGAAGGCCTTCTTTGCCGCGCTCGGGCAGCCGGAGATGTTCACAGCCGATGCGCGGTTTTCGTCGCAGGGCGCGCGCGCTGCGAACATCGATGCGGTTTACGGGTATCTCGGCGGCGTGCTCGCCACGCGGACGACGGCGGAGTGGCTCGAGTTCTTCGCCGCGGCCGACCTGCCCGCGGCACCCATGGTGTCGATCGACGACGTGCTGACGGACGAACACCTCGTCGCCACCGGGTTCCTGAAAAAAGTGCAGCATCCTACTGAGGGAACCATCACCGAGATCGCGGTGCCGAGCGAGTGGTCAGGCACGCCGCCCGAGCTTGACCGGCATGCGCCCGGCCTGGGGGAACACACGGAAGAGGTGCTGCGCGAGGCTGGGTATGGACCTGCGGCGATCGAAGAGCTGTTGGCCGGCGGCGCGGTCAGCGGCCCGGCCCGTGCCTGAGCATGGTGATCAGGGCGAGGTCCGTTCCTGGAGTATTTTCCAAAACCAGAAACACTATTGGCTTGGAAGCCGCTCCCACAGACGTTTCCTAAAATGAAAGTATAACTTTTTCGAGGGCGGCTGGTGAAACGGCAGTGCTCACTTCCTGCCCGGCGCGCCGCCGGCGGGGGCATAGCCCAGTGTGCCCAGGAAAGCCTGCACCTTCGGCTGCCACACCTGCGGCCCCCGCGAGAACAGCTGGTGCCCGTTGTCGCCGAAGGGCGGGAAGGGGACGTATTCGCCCCGGCCTCCCGAAGCCTTGAACGCCGCGAACCATTCGCGCGGCAGCTTCGGTCCGAAGTACTGATCGTTCTCGGAGTAGATCCACAGCGTCGGGATCCGCGCCGTCTTCCCGTACCCGGAAAACAAGTTCTTCAGCGCCGCCTGCCCGCACGGGTTCTGCGGCTGGAGCTCCGGATTGCCGCCGCCTCCCCCGGCGAAGTTGATCGCGCCCTGGATCCCCTTCGGGTCTAGCGCGGCCACGGTGATCGCGGTGGTGCCGCCGAAAGACTGCCCCATCACCACCGCCCGGTCCTTTGCCGCATCCGGGCGCTTGCGCAGCGCCTCAAGCACGGCGAGCGTTTGCACCGCGGAGGCCAGGTAGACCGGCGGATAGTTCTTGCTCCTGCAGGCGCCGGAATCCTCGACGTCGGCGCCGCCCGTCACCCCGTAGCCGACGCGGACCGGCACCGCGACGATGAACCCGAAGCCGGTGAGCCAGCGCGCCGCCGAATCCAGATCCTTCGCGCTCACCCGCGCGCGTTCGGCGGGCTTGTAGGAGCGCCCGTGGTTGAGCACCAGCAGCGGGCGCGGCTCGGGCGAGGAATTCTCGTGCAAGAGCGCCACCGTTATGTCGCGCCCGACTGCGTCGCCGGCCGTCGTGGCGACCTTGACCGGGACCTTGATCCTGTCCTCGACCACCCAGGCGCGCGCGAACTGCGGAACCGCGCCTATGGCGATACAGGCCAGCCAGCAGGCCGCAAGTTTGCGGTGAAGCGTTCCGGAACGATGCTTTGCCGCCATGGCAGTCCTCCCGTGCAGGCCCCAGCCAAAAAAGCACATGGGCGGCCGAAGCCGCCCATGTGTCCTGCCAGCCGGTCGCTTATGTTACTTGGCGAAGCGCAGCTGCAACGCCCCGTAGTGCACCGCGTGCCGCACCTGCGCGTTGTCGAACGCAGCGAAGCCGAAGGCGTACTGGCCGTTCAGGTCGCTGAACTGCACGTCGAACTTGCTGCCGGTCGTGAGCTTGCGGCTGACCTCCGAGGTATGTACGCCGCTGGACCAGCGCGTCGCCACCTTGATATCGGCGCGGTCGGCCTTGAGCGGGATTATCCGGAACGAAGCCACTTCGTCACCCGGCTTGAACCGGGCGTCGTCGAACGCGACCTGGTTGCCCTCGACGATGTAGTAGCTGCCCCCGGCGTTGGCGGCCTTGCCGTCCTTGTTCATGAACTGCGGCTTGCCGTTGACGAGCCCGAAGCCCTGGTATTCCGGGCCGCCCGGATCGGCCTTGCGGCCCGCGTTGGGGTTGGCCTTCGCGTCAAAGCGCGTGTCGTCCACGTACTGGTCGTCCACATGGCCGAGCGGCGCCGTGCGGCTGCCTTTGGAGTGCCACATGTCGCCGATCTCGCCCGCCTTCGCCGTGTACTTGTTGCCGTAGGGCTTGCCGGGCTCGCCGGCATGGCAGGTCACCGCGCAGCCCTGCTGGTTGAAGTCGGCGATCGAATTGTTGATGTTCCAGATCATCGCCCACTTGTCTTCGTAGTAGATGTTGTCGTCGCCGCCCTTGTCGGCGGGATCCTGCAGCTTTTTCCATGACCCGTCGGGCTGCTTCTTGAAGGGGCCGCGCTGGATCGAATTGGTCGGATCGAGGTACTGCACGAGGAAGTAGACCGTATCGCCGCTGTAGACCGCTTTGAGTGTGGCGGTAGTCTCGCCTTTGCCGCCGAAGTTCGCCCCATCGCTCAGCTTGACTGTCAGCGGCTTGGCCTGAGCCCAAGCGGCGTCGCCGGCATTGCCGTCCAGAGTCGGCGCGGCAGCCACCCTGGCCGCCACCAGCACGTTGGCCGCCGTGTCGTCCTGGCTGGTCGCGCAGCCGAACAACGCCGCAACCGCCACCGCCGCCAGGATAAGTCTTGTGGTTTTCATTGCCTGATCCTCCGATTCGAATAGGTGTCGCGCGGCACCATTGCGGCGCATTCCAATGCCCATGAGAGGAAGGTTAGGCCAGCAGGGCCGGGGCGGATTGATCTGCGCCAAGGGCCCTGTCGTCCTGCAGGCCGGGGAGAACCGTGCCCAGACCCCGGAAAATCGGAAAATCGGGGTCAGACCCCATTTTATTCGCCGCGCTGCAGTATCGATCGTTCCCGCGGGTCCCGGTGTGACGGCGCACAATGGCGCTCATGTCGCTTCGCTAGCCGCTATTGGTAGCCTTACATGAAGGGAGCACCATGAATTTTCCCCGCCGCACATTCCTGCGCCTGTCCATGGGCGCTGCCGCGTTGTCGGCCATGCCCCGCATGGCCCGGGCGCAGGCCTATCCGTCCCGGCCGGCGCGCATCGTCGTCGGCTTTCCCCCCGGCGGGGCCACCGACATCCAGGCGCGCTTGGCGGCTCAATGGCTGTCGGATCGCCTCGGCCAGCAATTCGTCGTCGAGAACCGCGCCGGCGCCAGCGGCAACATCGGGACCGAGTTTGTCGCCAAGGCGCCCGCGGATGGCTACACGCTGCTGCAGGTCGTGACCCCGCATGCGATCAATGCCGCGCTCTACACCAATCTAAGTTTCGACTTCATCCGGGACATAGCGCCTGTCGTCTGCGCCGCGCGGCTGTCATACGTCGTCGTGGTGAATCCGTCGGTCCCCGCCACGACGCTGCCTGAGTTCATCGCATACGCCAAGGCCAACCCGGGCAAAGTCAACTACGGTTCGGCCGGCAGCGGCACCCCGCAAAACATTGCCTGCGAACTCTTCAAGATGATGACCGGGCTGAACCTGGTCCACGTCCCGTACAAGGGCGGCGCGCCTGCGGTCGTCGACCTGATCGCCGGCCACGTGCAGGTCGTTTTCGCTCCCGTGTCGGAAGCGATCCCACACATCAAGGCCGGCAAGCTGCGCGCCCTGGCGGTCACGACCGCGGCCCGCTTGGAGGTGCTGCCGGACGTTCCGACGGTGGGAGAGTTCGTGCCCGGTTACGAGGCCAGCGGTTTTGCGGGCATCGGCGCGCCCCGGAACACCCCGGCCGAAATCATCGCCCTGTTGAACCGCGAGCTCAATGCCGGTCTTGCCGACGGCAAGATCAAAGCCCGGATCGTCGAGCTTGGCGGCACGGTGCTTGGGGGCACGCCCGCGGAATTCGGGAAGATCTTGTCGGAAGCCACGGAAAAGTGGGCAAGGGTGATCAAGTTCGCGGGCATCAAGGCTGATTAGGGCCGGTCGCGGCCACAAGCGGACGGTGCCCTAGATCAAAATCGGGGTCAGACCCCAGTTAATTTTCGTCGAGGCCGTGGGCATCGCCAGTCCGCGATCCCCTTGCAATGAATAGCACCTGGTGCGACACTTACGCATGGGCAAAGCGGGCCAGTCTTCATCGCGCGTCTTCAAGACGGCGTGGTTCGCGAAGGTTGCAAGGAAGGCCCGCATTGCCGATCGTGAATTGTGCGCGGCGATCCACGAGGCGATGCGGGGCCAGGCAGACGACCTGGGTGGCGGCGTGTTCAAGAAGCGGCTGAACGACAACATGCATCGCTCGATCATCCTTGTCAGGGGCGGCCGGCATTGGGTGTACGAGTACCTGTTCGCCAAAAAGGACCGCGAGAATATCGCGCTCGACGAGCTGGCCGGCTTTCGCGCGCTGGCCAAGGCTTATGCCGGGTTGACCCCGGCGCAGATTGAAAAGCTACTGCACGACAGGGACCTGACGGAGATTTGCAATGGCGACTAAGCGGAAGTCAAAGAGCGACGCGTTCGAGGCGATCCACACTTCAGCGCGGGCCCTGTACAAGGTTGCCGCGATCAGCAAGACAACCTTGCGCGAGTTCGATGAGGCGTGCCTGTCCGTTCCCTCGTCGATCGACCCGCAGGCGATCCGGAAGCTTCGCGAGCGAAGCCGGGTGAGCCAGCCTGTATTTGCTCACTACCTGAATACAAGCGAATCAACGATCCAGAAATGGGAAACCGGCGCAAAGCGGCCCAGCGGCATGGCGCTCAAGCTGTTGTCGGTGGTGCAAAAGCACGGGCTGAAAGTCCTGGCGTAGGAAAATGCGGTCTGACGGCCCGCCTAAGCGGGTGAACGACAGCGCGATCCCGTGGATCAGGCGCGCGAACACCAGGGTGGCGCCGATGGCATGCAGCTGCCAGCCGGCCAGCTGCTGGTACTCGAGCAAGGCCATCATCAGCAGGATCAGCGGCACGTATTCCGCGAAGGCGCGTCCCGACAAGGCGCGCGAGTACGGAGTGAAGGCGTTGAACCGTGCGCTGGAGGGGGTCAAGGGGACGACCGCCGTGCACATCTGCTTTGGCTACGCCGCCGTCGTGCAGGAGCGGCCGAGCGGTTACGACTTCCTGCCCGAGCTCGCAGCGTGCGACGTTGCGCAGATTTCGATCGAGACCGCGCAGTCCAACCTCGATTGCTCGGTGCTCAAAACCCTGCCCGGCAAGCAGATCATGGTCGGGTGCCTGGACCTGAACGACCAGGCGGTCGAATCCGCCGCCACCGTCGTTGCGCGCATCAAGCGGGCGCTGCAGTACATCCCCAAGGAAATGGTCATCCTGGCGCCGGACTGCGGGATGAAGTACCTGCCGCGGGCGGTGGCGGACGGCAAGTTGCGGGCGATGGTGGAGGCGGCGGGGGTGTTGCGGAAGGAGCTTGCCGGCAGCTGAGCAGCGCACCTGTTCAGCCTGCCGAACGTTTGCTTCCGGCCAACAGCGGGCGTTCGGAAGTGG
>JANNWA010000459.1:0-2815 GCA_031408275.1 Pseudomonadota bacterium | reverse complement strand
TTGAGCTTGGCCATCGAGGCGAGCTCGGTCATGTCGCCGCCCGCCATGTGCACGTCGGCAGCGCGGTAGACAAGGGAGCGCAGCGCCTCGATCTCGGTCTTCAGCTCGGCCATGCGGAAATGCACCACCTGGTTGTCGAGGATCGGGCGGCCGAAGGCTATGCGGGTGCGCGTGTACTCGATGGTCTCCTCGATGCAGTTGGTCAGCGCCGTGATGCGCCGCGCGGCGGCCGACAGGCGCTCCTCCTGGAACTGCATCATCTGGTAGGTGAAACCCCTGCCTTCCTCGCCGATGCAGTAGCGCTGCGGCACGCGCACCTCGTCGAAGAAGATCTGCGCGGTGTCGGAGGACCACATGCCCAGCTTCTCGATCTTCTGCACGCTGACGCCGCGTGCGCGCTTGCCGTTTTCCTTCAGAGGCACGCAGACCAGCGACTTGTTCTTGTGCGGCGCGCCCTCGGAGGTGTTGACCAGCAGGCAGACCCAGTCGGCCTGCATGCCGTTGGTGATCCACATCTTGGAGCCGCTGATCACGTAGTCGCCGCCGTCCTTGCGCGCGCTGGTCTTGACCGAGGCCACGTCCGAGCCGGCGCCGGATTCGGACACGCCGATGGACACCACATTCTCGCCCGAGATGGCGGGTGCGAGGAACTGCTGGCACAGCTCCCTGGAGCCGAAACGCGCCAGCGCCGGGGTGGCCATGTCGGTCTGCACGGCGATACCCATGCTGACGCCCTGCGTGCCGATGCCTCCGATGGCCTCGCAATAGGCCATCTCGTAGGAATGGTCGAGGCCCAGGCCGCCGTATTCGACCGGCTTGTTGACGCCGAGGAAGCCGAGCTTGCCCATCTTCCCGAACAGCTCGTGCGCCGGGAAGATGCCCGCCTTCTCCCACTCGGCGATGTGCGGGGTGATCTCCCCGGCGATGAACCGCTTGACGCTGTCCTGCAGCGCGACGTGCTCGCTGGTGTATTGCATTGCGTTACCTCTCCTGGTTTGGCTACAGGCGCGCCACGCCGTACTGCACGGGCCGCACCACGCGCGCCTCGGCCTCGCGGCAGGTGGCGAGCACGGTGGCGAGCACGGTGCGCGTGTCGCGCGGGTCGATGATGCCGTCGTCGAGCAGCAGGCTGGTGGTATGGATCGCGCCGGCCTGGCGCTCGAAGTTCTCGACGATCTCGGTCTTCTCGCGATCCAATGCATCGCGGTCGAGCACGGTGCCGCGACGCTTGGCGCCGGCCTCGGCGACGATGGCCATGGTGGTGGCGGCCTGCTCGCCGCCCATCACCGCGGACTTGGCGTTGGGCCAGGCGAACACGAAGCGCGGCTCGAACGCTCGCCCGCACATGCCGTAGTTGCCGGCGCCGAACGAGGCGCCGCACATGATGGTCACCTGCGGCACCTTGGCGTTGGTCAGCGCCTGGATCATCTTGGCGCCGTGCTTGATCATGCCGGCCTCCTCGGAGGCGCGGCCGACGATGAAGCCGGTGGTGTTCTGCAGGTACACGATGGGCGTGCCGGCCTGGTCGCACAGCTGGATGAACTGCGCGGCCTTGGTCGCGCCCTGCGGGTCGAGCGGGCCGTTGTTGGTGATGAAGCCGGTGGCGTGGCCCTCGATGAAGGCGGTGGCGCACAGCGTGGCGCTGCCGTAGGCGGCGCGGAATTCGCCGAACTCGGAGCCGTCCACCAGCCGGGCAATGATCTCGCGCATGTCCACCGGCTTGCGCGAGTCGAGCGGCATGATGCCGGCGATCTCGTCGGCGTCCAGGCGCGGCGGTTGCCACGCCTTGGGCGCCATCTGCGGCTGGTTGCGGTTCCAGTCGACGCCGCGCATCACGTCGCGCAGCATGGAGATCGCCTCGGCGTCGTTCTCGGCCACGTAGTCGGCCAGGCCCGAGACAGTGGCGTGCATGTCGGCGCCACCGAGTTCCTCTTCGCTGGCGATCTCGCCGGTGGCGGCCTTGAGCAGCGGCGGGCCGGCGAGGAAGGCGCGCGCACGCCCGCGCACCATGACCACGTAATCGGACAGGCCGGGCAGGTAGGCCCCGCCCGCGGTGGACGAGCCGTGCACCACCGACAGCACCGGCAGCCCGGCGGCCGACAGGCGCGCGAGGTTGCGGAACATGCCGCCGCTGGTGATGAAGCGCTCGACGCGGTAGCTGCGCAGGTTGGCGCCGGCGCTCTCGACCAGCTGGATGAAGGGCAGGTTGCTTTCAAGGGCCACCTCCTGGCAGCGCATGACCTTGCGCCCGGTCAGGTGCTGCATGGCGCCGGCGTGGATGCCGGAATCGTTGGCCACAACCATGACGCGCGTGCCCGAAACGAAACCGATTCCCGCGATGATGGCGCTGCCGGGCACGCTGGTGGCGGGGTCGGAGTTCTCGATGCCGCAGTAGCCGGCGAGACTCATGAGCTCGAGGAAAGGCATGCCCGGATCGAGCAGGCGCGCCACCCGCTCGCGCGGCAGCAATTGCTTTCTCTTGGCGAACAGGGCCGCGGAGCGCTCGGAGGCCTTTACCGTGCGCAGCTGCAGCGCGTGCACGGACTCGACCAGCCCGAGCATGCCGGCGCGGTTCGCGCGGAAGCTTTCCGACGAGGGATCGACTGCGGATTCGAAAACCTGCATGCGTGCGCTTCTTCGTGTTCGTATTTGGCGCTGCGTCAATGACCGATACGCAAATCGCACACCGCGCGATTCCACGCATTATCCTATTTGCCGTTTTCGATTCCTTCCTCGGTACGGCACCATAGGCGCGACGACTGACCAAAGCATCTTGCGCCGTCAACCATATCTCCATCGAAACGATCGGCTCGTG
>JANNWA010000458.1:0-2316 GCA_031408275.1 Pseudomonadota bacterium | reverse complement strand
CGCGGATCGTGCCGAGGCTCGCCTGCATCGAAGGGATCGTCGGGAACAGCTGCTTCAGGTTCAGTCCGCGCGCAGCAACGTCCATGGTGGCTTTGACGACGGCCGTGCGGCCGTCGAGCTGCACGTTCGATTTCAGCGTCCCGCCGGCAACGCCGAAGTCCAGGGGCTTCAGCGTCAGCACGCCGTCGTCCACGCGGACCCTGGTGGTCAGGTTGTCGATCGGCAGGGCCTTGTCGTGCACGATGCGCCGGCCGGTGAACTTCACGTCGACGTCCACGCTGCGCCAGCGGTCGGTCTTGAACGGCTCCACCGGCAGGACCTTGCCGGCCGGCGGCTGTGCGTCCGTGGCGCCGCGTTCGGCCTTGCTTTGGCGGGAGTCCGCGCCGATCGCCGGGGCGAGGTCGGCAAAGTTCAGCAGGTTGGAGATCGCTTCGCCCTTGAGCGTCGGGCGCGGTTGTGCGGAGCGGTATTCAAGCGTGCCGGCGAGGTCGCTCGCGCCGACTTTGCCGGTGAATTTCTCGTAGGTCCATATTCCACCGGATTTGTCGAGCACCGCGGTCAGGTGCCCGTCCGTCGTGTAGGCGGGAGTCTCCGGCAGCGGTACGCCGAGCAGCGGGAACAACTGCGCCATGCTTGCGCCCGAGAGCCTGAGCCGCATGTCGAGCGCCGCGAGATCGCTCGGCTTGGTCAGCGTGCCCGTGAACTTGATGCTGGTCTTGCCGACATGCACGTCGGCGTCGATCGGATAGGGCTTGAGTTGCGTGCGCAGCGAGAGCACGCCGCCGGCGCGGCCCGACCCGCTGACGGGCTGTTTGTCGAACGTCCCGGCGAGCGACCACTTGATCGAATAGTCGGCTGCATCCTTGCCCGCAAGCGTGTCGGCATGGAGCGTGACGTCGGCGTGACGGACGGCGTCCTTCAGATGTACGGTGGCCTTGTTCAGGACCAGGGAGTCGAGTTCGAATTGCCACGCCTGGGGCCCCGCGGCCGCGAATGTCCAGTTGTTCGCGCCGGTGGCAGAGCGTTCGAGGTCCAGGCTAGCCCCTTCGAGGAGCAGCTCCGATACCACGATCTTCTTTTTCAGCAGCGGCAGCGGGTTCATCGAAAACATGATCTTCCCGATCGCGGCCATGTCGCCGCCGGCCTTGAATCCGGCCGGATTGCCGATGCGCACGTCCGTGGCGGCCAATTCGGGCCAGGGAATCCAGCCCCGCCAGCCGGCCTGCGGATCCGCGTGCCTGCGCCATTCGACCGACAGGTCGCCGCCGATCGCGAACGATCGCCCCAGGGCGCTGCTCACGCGTTCATTCAGCCAGGGCTTGGCGCGGTTCCAGTCGAAGTAGGCGAATGCGATGACTGCGACCGCGAGGGTCGCCAGCAGCACGATGCCTACGGCACCGGTCCAGATCACGGCTTTCTTCATATGGGGTGCGGGTCAGCCGGTCAGGAATGCATGGAATTGAAAAGGGCCGGCAGAGCGAACTCTGCCGGCCCGGACGTCGTTTCGCCTGTGCCTTACGGGGCGGGCCTCGTAATCGTCGTGGCGTCCAGCGTGACCGCGGTCTGTGACAGCATCCTGCTGTTTCCAACCGTTCCCGTGTTCAGCGTGATTGCCTTCTGGGCGAGGATGGTTCCCTCGAACCTCGCGGTGGTGTTGAGCGCCACGCCGGTGGGGCCTCCGACCTGCCAGAAGATATTCTTCGCCTTGGCGCCGCCCGAGAGCAGCACCGCCGTGGCGCTGGCCTGGGTGATGTCGCCGGCGATCTGGAAGATCCAGACGTCGTTCGCTCCGCCCGAGAGCGTCACGTCCGTCGCTATCGTGATGCCGGTGGACCACTTGTACAGTCCCGGGGCGAGGGTCCGGCCGCTGATGTTCCCGGCAAACAGGTCGACGAAATCGGGCCCGGTGCGGCCGGCGGCTTCGTTGTACGCGGTCACCATGTCGGCCACGGCGTTGTCCACCAGGGTCTTGTTGGCGTCCGGGGGGATGACGGCAGGTACGCCGGGGTTGCCTGCAAAGCAGGCGGTGGCGCCGCTGCCCGTGTAGGCCGCATCCACGCCGTAGATCGTCCCGGTGATTTCGGTGCAGAACACGTTGTTCATGGCCGCGGCCGTGATCGGACTGGAACCAATGTTGCCGGTGATGACCGAAGCGTGGCTGCCGGTGTTCGTGATTCCCGTTTTGGTGAGGATGACGAAGTTGTTCGTCAGTATCGACAGGAGGTTCACCGGCGCCTGGGTGACCTTCGCGGTCGCGTTGGTCGTGAAGGACCAGACCACGGGGCTGGGCATCGCGGTGCCGGCTGCATTCTTGGC
>JANNWA010000457.1:0-12589 GCA_031408275.1 Pseudomonadota bacterium | reverse complement strand
CCAGCCCGGCCACCCTCTGCGGCTGCACGATCCCCCCCGCGCGGGGCGGGCGGCGCCCGGCCGCGCGCGCCTCGAGCGCGCGCGGGCGGTGCTGGGGGCCTGCATGGCCAATCGCATGCGCGCAAGCCTGCGCGACAGCGTGGAGGGCGCCTGGCTCATGCTCGGCGGTCCGGCCTGCGTGGAGGACGAGACCGACCTCGAGGATGCGGGCATCTATCTCGACCACCTCGAAGCGCACGAGACGGCCGGCGCGGTGGATGCGGGCTTCGAGGCAGGACTGGAGAAACTCTACGCCCTGCCGGACCTGCGCGCGGACGAGCGCCTGCAGGTGATGACGATGCACAAGGCCAAGGGCCTCGAGTTCGACCATGTGATCCTGCCGGGCCTCGCACGCATGCCCCGGAACGACGACAAGAAGCTCTTTCTCTGGATCGAGACGGCCGCGCGCGGCCGGGCCGGCCTGCTCGTCGCGCCGATCCAGGAAGCCGGCGCCGACGCGGATCCGATCTATGCCTGGCTGCAGCGGCTCGACGCCGCCAAGGCGGGCCTCGAGGCGGCGCGCCTCGTCTATGTCGCCGCCACCCGTGCGAGGCAACGCCTGCACCTGCTGGGCGACGTGGGCGTCAGGGACGGTGTGGTGAGCACCCCGCCGGCGACTTCGCTGCTCGGCAAGCTCTGGCCGGTGGTCGCGGGTGTGTTCCAAGCGGCGTTCCAGTCGTACGCACCGGCGCATGCGCAGGACCGTACACCAACGCTTCCCGACCAGTCGCTCGTGCGCCTCCCCTCGGCATGGCGGGCGCCTGATGCTCCCGCGCCGGCGGTATGGCCTGTCCCGCCGGACGAGGCGCGCGCGCACGAAGACATCGAATTCTCCTGGGCCGGGGAGACCGCGCGCCACGTTGGTTCGGTGGTGCACCGCTGGCTGCAGCGAATCGCGGAAGACCAATTGCACGGTTGGGATCAAGGGCGCATCGAATCGCTCGCCGCGCACATCGAGAAGGAACTCGCGGCGCGCGGCGTCGCGCCGCGGGAACTGGCTGCGGCGCGCGACAGGGTAAGCGCCGCGCTCGCAGGCGCGCTGCTCGACCCGCGCGGCCGCTGGCTGCTCGGGCCGCGCGACGGGGCGGCGAGCGAGCTGCGCTTGCGCACGTTTCGTGACGGGCGCTTGCGCACGCTCGTCATCGACCGGACCTTCCTCGAGGACGGGCACCGCTGGGTCGTCGACTACAAGACCAGCGGCCACCAGGGCGCCGGGCTCGAAGCGTTCCTCGAAAGCGAGCGGGAGCGGTACGCAGCGCAACTCGCGCGCTATGCCGAGGCTTTGGGTGGCGGGTCCGGAGACACCCGGCAGGGCCTGTACTTCCCGATGCTGCGCGGCTGGAAGGAGTGGGCGTAGGTGGCCCGCAATGTCATGAACCCCGCCCGCACGAGAGGTTGACCGCATGCTCGGTCGCCTGCTGATCGACCTTTTCAAGGGCGCCGCACGCAAGCGCACCGAGCGTGACGTGGTGGCGCTGGACGACCTGCGTTGCCTCGTGAAGGCAAGGCACGGCTGGTTTCTCGCGAACCGCTACGACCGCTACCTCGGCGCGGCGCTGATCAGGTACGGCGAGTATTCCGAAATCGAGCACGCGTTCCTCGCTTCGCTGCTGCGTCCCGGCGAGAACGTGATCGAGGTCGGCGCCAATATCGGCGCCCATACCGTTGGAATGGCGAGGGCCGTGGGATCCGCCGGGACAGTGGTTGCGGTCGAGGCGCAGCCTGAAATATTCCAGGTGCTTTGCGCCAACCTGGCGCTGAACGGCCTGTCCAACGTGGTGGCACATCCCTGTGGATGCGGCAGTCGCGTGGATACCATGTTCGCGCCTGCGGTCGACTACCGGAGCAAGGCAGGGCACAACTCCGGCGGTGTATCGCTCGACTACGCCGGTACCGGTGCGTCCGTGCGCATCGTGCCGCTCGACGACCTGGCCGTGGATTTGCGCTCGGTCCGGTTGATCAAGATAGATGTCGAGGGGATGGAGAAGGACGTGCTGGAGGGCTCGGGCGGGCTCATCGCGAAACATCGCCCGCTCATCTACCTCGAGAATGACCGTCCCGACCTGAGCCAGGCCCTCATCGAATGGATCGCGGGTCACGGTTACAGACTGTGGTGGCATTCGCCGCCGCTTTTCAACCCGGCCAATTTCTTTGGCGTGCGGGAAAACGACTATCCGGACGTCGTTTCCGCAAACATGTTCTGCCAGCCGCGTGAAACGGTCCCGCTGGCGATTACCGGGGTGCTGAGCGAAGCAACGGATCCGCGGCACCATCCTTTTCGGAGATAATCCGCACCACGATGAAACGCGAAAACCTATCCCGCGCCCAGAGCTGGACGATCCTCGGCGGCGCCGCCGTCATGCTGAGCCTCGCGATGGGCATGCGCCAGAGCTGGGGCCTGTTCCAGCCGCACATGATCCGCGACATCGGCCTCACCGCCGCGGACTTTTCGCTCGCCATCGCCCTGCAGAACATCATCTGGGGCATCACCCAGCCTTTCGTCGGGATCCTCGCCGACCGCCACGGCGTGCGCCCGGTCATGGTCGCGGGCGTTGCGATCTACGCCGTCGGCATCGTGATCAGCATCGTGGCCCAATCGGCGCTCGTGTTCACGCTCGGCGCCGGCCTGTGCATCGGCATCGCGCTTTCCTGCACGGCATCGAACCTCGCGATGAACGTGACCGCGCGCACGGCCACCGCCGCCAAGCGCATGGTCGCCATGGGAAGCGTTTCCGCGATCGGGTCGTTGGGCCTCACGATCGCCTCGCCCATGGCGCAGACGCTGATCACCACCAGCGGATGGCAGGTGGCGATGGTCGGCTTCCTCGGGCTGGTCGCGGTGATGGTGCCGGCCGCGTTCCTGGCCGGCCGGGCGGACACGATCGAAGTCGAGGCCGTGAGCGGCGTGCCCCAGTCGGTCGGCCAGGCCGTCAAGGAGGCGATGGGCCATTCGGGCTACGTGGTTCTGGCGATCGCGTTCTTCGTGTGCGGGCTGCAGCTCGTGTTCATCACCACCCACCTGCCGACCTACCTTGCGATCTGCGGCATGGACCCCTCGCTGGGCGCGAACGCCCTCGCGCTGGTGGGCCTGTTCAACGTGATCGGGTCCTTCCTGTTCGGCTGGCTCGGCGGGCGCTATTCCAAACGCATGCTGCTCGGCGGCATCTATGTGCTGCGCTCGCTTTGCATCACGGCGTATTTCGTCGCGCCCCCGACGCCGACCTCCACGCTGGTCTTCGCGGCGGCCATGGGTACGCTGTGGCTCGGCGTGGTGCCGCTCGTGAGCGGGCTGGTGGTGCACCTCTTCGGCCTGCGCTACATGGCGACCCTGTCGGGCATCGCGTTCTTCAGCCACCAGGTGGGGTCGTTCGTCGGCGCCTGGGGCGGAGGCATCATCTACAGCACGATGGGCAACTACGACCGTGCCTGGCAGGCAGCGGTCGTGATCGGCATCCTCGCGGGGCTTTTCCAGATGACGATGAACGTGCGGCCTTCGGCACGCATTCGTGCGGAGCGCGGGGCGGCAGCCGCCTAGGCCGGGTCTGCCCTACCAGTGGTCGGGCAGGGCCTTGGCGATCGTGATGCGGGCTTTTTCCACCTCGATGTACCCGCCCACCGTAAGGTCCTTGAAGACGCGGCTGATCATCTCGCGCGAGGCGCCCACGCGGTTGGCAATGGTCTGCTTGGTGAGCTTGCCGTGGATCACGAGCTTGCCGTCCTCCTCGAGCGCGAGTTCCAGCAGCAGGCGGGCAACGCGCCCGTAGACGTCCAGAGACGCGAGGCTGCGCACGTTGTTCAGCAGGCCGCGCGTGCGGTAGATGAGCATCTTGATGAGGCGCATCGAGAACTCCGGGTGCTTGACCAGGAAATCCAGGAACACCCGGTAAGGGATGATGAAGAGCTGCGCGGGCTCGATCGTCATGACCGACGCCGAGCGTGGGCCGGAGTCGAGCACCATTTCGCCGAAATACTCGCCCGGTCCGAGGATGTTGAGGTCGATCTCCTTGCCGTTGCGGCCGTACAGGAACACCTTCACGCGCCCCGAATGGATCACGTAGATCGAGTCGGTGCGGTCCCCCTCGTTGATGATGATCTTGTTGCGCGGGAAGGATTGCAGCTTGGCGTGCGCCGATAGCGAATGCAGTTCCTCGTCCTGCATCCCTAGGAAGCTGGGGAACTTGCTGCTGCCCGCGGGAGCGCCGGGTTTGCGCTCCAGAGTGGATTGCATGCGCCTACTCCTAGGCGACCTGCCGGTCGCGCATCGCCGCCTCGAGTTCGCTGACCTCGGCGAGCACGCGCATGGCGTAGCTGTACATGATCTCGCCCTTGGGCGTGGGCCGGATGCTGCGATGCAGGCGCACGAACAGCGGGGCGCCGATCTCGGTCTCGAGCTTGCGTATGCGCGCTGAAACGTTCGACTGGACCGTGTTCAGTTCCACCGCCGCCCGGGCGAAGCCCTTGCGTTCGTAGACGGACACAAAACAGCGCAAATCCTTGAGATCCAACATGGCCGACACCCCCCGGCATCCAACCGCAGAAGACCATCTTATCCGATAGCGCGCCGGGCGGATACGCCGGCCGCCCCCCCGCAATGCGCGCTATCCTTGCCATGTTTCCCCCCCATGAGCAGGATACCGGGATTCCCCAGGCAGCCATGCGCTACGAACTCCATTACTGGCCCTCGATCCAGGGCCGCGGCGAATTCATCCGGCTCGCGCTTGAAGCGGGCGGTACTGATTACGTCGATGTGGCTAGGAAGCCCGGCGGGATGAATAAGATGCTCGCCCTCATGGAGGACAAGTTGCCGGCGCGGCCGCCGTTTGCGCCGCCGTTCCTCAAATGCGGCCGGCTCGTAATCGCGCAGACCGCGAACATCCTGCAGTACCTCGGTCCGCGGCTGGGTCTCGCGCCCGCGGACGAGGCGGGGCGCCTGTGGGCGCACCAATTGCAGCTCACGATCGCCGATTTCGTGCTCGAGGCGCACGATACCCACCACCCGATCGGCGTGGGGCTTTATTACGAGGAGCAGAAACCCGAATCGAGGCGCCGCGCGAAGGAGTTCCGCACGGAGCGCATGCCGAAATTCCTCGGCTACTTCGAAGGCGTGCTCGCGAAGAATCGCGGCCGCGCGGCAGGCAGGTCACTATCGTACGTCGACCTCTCGCTGTTCCAGGTGGTGGCGGGACTGCGCTATGCGTTTCCCCGCGCGATGCAGTCCCTCGAGCCCGGGTTTTCCCGGCTCGTTGCGCTGCACGACCGGGTCGCCGCGCTGCCGCGAATTGCCGCGTATCTCGCGTCGGAGCGGCGCATCCCGTTCAACGAACAGGGCATCTTCCGGCACTATCCGGAGCTCGATGCCCCAAGGCGCACGGGCCGGCGGGAGGCCGATTGAGGAAGAAGAAGGTTGTCTGGTTGCGGAAAATCGTCGCGGCACTGTGCTCGCCGGTGTTTTTCGTCTGCAGTTTCATCGGTGGCACGCTGCTGGGCGCCGGCCCGCTGGAGGCGCTTGGCGGACGCGACATGGCGCGCGGCGAGCGGCCCGACCTGCGCATGACGGTCGTGGTCACGGTGCCCGACCCGGAGAAACCCGGCGCGCGCCGCGTCGAGCAGGTGATGCTGTCCGCGCTTCCCCGGTTCAAGGAAAAGCATCCCGGGTACAGCCTGATTCCGCCGCACCCCGAGGGTCGAATCGAAAACACCTTCACGGAGATGGTCACCGAGTACAAGTCGACGCCCTCCGGCGACGTGGCCCTGGTCGAGACCACCTTCCGGCACGAGATGCTGAGCGTGCGCGCACGCTATGCGGCCACGCGCACGGAAGTAAAGCCGCTGTACACGAAATCGGGGTTCGTATTCAGCGCGCTGCTCGTGGGGCTGGGGATCGCCTGCGTGCTCGGGATCATCGGGCGGGTCATGAAATATTCGATGCAGCACCGCGACGCGCGGGGCCTCTGAATGGATCCAACCTTGAACGGAGCAGCATGAAGATCACCGACCTCACCCTCACCCTGTTCGCGTGGGACGACATCCCGCTGCTGAGCTACGGCGCACACAGCGGGACGCTCCAGCAGGGCAGCAAGCTCGGGCTGCTCGCGATCGAAACCGATGCGGGCATCACCGGCCACGCGTTCCTCGGCTCGGCCATGTACCCGGCCGACATGGACGGCCCCGGCCTGATCCGGTTCCTGAAGCCGATCGTGGTGGGCCAGGACCCGATGAACCGCGAGCTGATCAACCAGCGTATGTGGAAGCGCGGCCGCAACACGAGCGTGCGCTCGATCGGCGCGGTCGACGTCGCGCTGTGGGACATCGCCGGCAAGGTGGCGAACCTGCCGATCTACCAGATGCTCGGCGCCTTCCGCGATCGCATTCCCGCGTACGCGAGCTCGGCGGTCCTCGCCGGCCCGCAGGCCTATGCCGAGGAGGCCGTGAAGTTCCGCGACGCCGGCTGGGCCGCGTACAAGATCCATCCGCGCCAGGTGTGGAAGGAGGACATCCGCGCCTGCGAGGCCGTGAGGAAGGCGGTGGGCCCTGACTACACCATCATGCTCGACTCGACCTGGGCCTACCAGTACGACGTCGCGCTGCGCGTGGGCCTAGCGATCCAGGACCTCGGGTTCTACTGGTACGAGGACCCGCTCGCCGACCAGGACATCTACAACTACGTGAAGCTCAGGCAAAAACTTTCCATCCCCATCATGGCCACCGAGTACCCGGCCGGCGGGCTGGAGTCCTATGCGCAGTGGATCACCGAGAAGGCCACCGACTACCTGCGCGGCGACGTGGCGGTGAAGGGCGGCATCACCACGCTCATGAAGACGGCGCATCTCGCCGAGGCGTTCCACATGAACTACGAGATCCACCACGGCGGAAATTCGCTCAACAACGTCGCGAACCTTCACGTCGCCATGGCCATCCGCAACACGCAGTTCTTCGAGGTGCTGCTGCCCGACGCGGCGCAGAAGTACGGCCTCGTGACGGATATCGAGGTCGGCAAGGACGGCCACGTGCATGCCCCCAAGGGACCCGGGCTGGGAGGGCAGATCGACTTCGACCTCATCAGGGCGAAGACGGTGGCGGTGCTGGCATAGAGTGCGCGCGTGGCAGCCAAGCGCGGCCCTACTCCAGCAAAGTGATGATTCTTCTTGCCTGGTTCCGGACAATGCCCGTCCATAGCCGTATTGCCGCTGCGTCGTTGGGCTTTTTCGTCGCAGCGGCGGCCGCACAAGGCGTGGAGATGGTTGAAGTGCCGGCCGGTGAATTCCCCATGGGTTCGAACCAAGGCCCGCACGATGAGCGCCCCGCCCATCGCGTCACGCTGGATCGTTTCACGATCGACCGCCTGCCAGTGACGAATCAGGCGTTTGCCGCGTTCCTGGAATCGACTGCGCTCCACGGCGAGCGCGGCGGGAAACGCTATCGGCGCTACGACGACGACGATTCCGATGCGCGCATTCACCGCGTCGAAGGTGTCTGGCGCGCGGACGCCGGATTCGAAACCCATCCCGCAAACGAAGTCACGTGGAACGGGGCGCGAGACTACTGCGCCTGGCGGGGCAAGCGACTGCCGACCGAAGCCGAATGGGAAAAGGCCGCCCGCGGCACCGACGGCCGCCGCTATCCCTGGGGCATGACTCCACCCGGCGCCGATCGCGCTAAATTCAATGCGGGCTGGAACCAGTCCGCGCCTGCGGATGCCTATCCTTCGGGCGCGAGTCCATACGGTGCGCTCGACATGGCCGGCAACCAGTGGGAATGGGCGTCGAGCCTCTATCGGCCTTACCCGTATTCTTCGACCGATGGTCGCGAAGACCCCGACGCAGAGGGCGTGCGCGCTACTCGCGGCGGTGGGCACGATTCTCCGCCGGAAGATCTAACCACGACCCAGCGGGGGCGCACCCTTTCTCGCGCGCCCCGCGCGGGGAATCACAACATCGGGTTTCGTTGTGCGCGCTGAAGCGACTCGATGCCGGGCCGGAGTTACATCCCGCGCGGGCGGATGAGTAGCTTTCCGTAGAACACCGCGAACAGCCCGAACGCCCCGGACCACGCGGCGCCCGCCGCCCAGGTGAGATCCATGGCGTGTTCACCCGCGAGGGGCGCGCCGAGCCGGAGCAGGGCGGCCAGCGTGACGAGCGCGTAGATTGCCGGCGTGCCGCGGCCCGCCGCGGTGAGCGGCTGCCCTGTGTGGCCGAGCGTCGCGCGCGTCATCACCGCGAGCGTCATCGTGCCGACCGCGCCCGCGGTCAACGCATGCAGGGCGGTGGTCGGCGGCAGCAGCGCATGCAGCCCGTTGAAGCCGAGCAACAGGAGGCCGAGCGCGAGCCACCCGTACCCCATGTGCAGGATGAAGACCAGTGGCTCGCGCACTGTCGCGAGGCCGCACCAGCGCGACAGCCTGAACGCGGTCGCTGCACCCGCGGCGAGAACCATCCACCGGGTGATGTCCGCCGCGGGCACGATCGCCCACGCCGCCAGACCGGCCACCGTGACGAGAAGTGCGGCCATGTCGAGCCGGTCGGCCTGCGCGGGCAGCGGCCCGCCGGGGCGCGCCCGGGCCAGCCAGTTGCGCGTGAAGCTCGGGACGATGCGCCCGCCGACCAGCGCGATGAGCGCGAGGAGGGTCGCGAGGCCGAGGCGGTTGCCCGCTTCCGCGCTGGCGGCGATGCCGAGCACATGGAGGTGCACGAACGCGTTGCCGATGAACATCAGCGCCAGCGCGGCCAGCATCGGCAGGTTCCTCCAGTTGCGTCCCGCGATGAGTTCGCGCGCGATCACCAAGGTGAACGCGGCCGGGAAGGCGAGGTCGACCAGCATCGCCGAGTGTGCGCCGATGAAACTCGAGAAGAGGACTGCGATGCGTCCCGCCAGCCAGAGTCCCGCGAGCACGGCGAGCGGCGCTCCGCGCACGGCCGGGCGGCCGGTCCAATTGGGGATCGCGGTCAGGAGGAATCCCGCGACCGTGGCGAACGCATACCCGAAGATCATCTCGTGCACGTGCCAGGCGACCGGCGGCAGCGCGCTGGGCAGGACCACCGCCCCTGTGTACACGCACAGCCAGACCGGCAGGGCGATCGCGGCCCATGCTGAGGCGAGCAGGAAGAACGGGCGGAATCCCGCGGAGAAGATGGCTGGGCCTGCGGGCTTCTGCGCCGCGGCAGTGACGTCCTGGATAGTGGTCAAAGCCATGGGGCGTTCCTTCAGTTCAAAAATGTGAGCAACCCGACGGGCGTGCGCAGCAGTGCGACCGACAGGATGTAAAGTGCTGTACACAAGGCGAGCGCAAAAGCGACCAGGCGGATGCCCTTCGTCCGGCCACGAGAAAGGGCGATGCTGCCCAGCACAATGTAGGCGAGCAGGGCAAATACCTTGGCCGTAAGCCAGGACTGGACGAACGGGTATTGGGCGGTGAGCCATGCCAGCCACAAGGCGCTCGCCAGCAGCGCTGTGTCCACCACATGCGGCGCGATGCGCACGAAGCGCGCGTGCAGCAGGGGAGAGTCGCAAAGCATCAGCATGCCGCGTGCCGCAAAGCCAGTGACGCTGAGGACGGCGCTGGTGACGTGGATGGCTTTGAGCGCTGCGTATTCCATTGTCCCGGAGTCTGGGCCGATCCACACGGAGGATCAACTGGTATATAACCTGGGTCTGAAATTACCCGCAACCGAGCCTTGAAGAGGAAAAGGAGCAACACGCAATGGTTCACGTCATAGCAGTCATCACCGCCAAGCCCGGCCAGCGCGACACGATCCTCACGCACTTTCGCGCCAACGTCCCCGCCGTCAGGGCCGAGCAGGGCTGCATCGAGTACGGTGCCGCAGTCGATGCGGAGAACGCGCTCGCCTTCCAGACCAAGTACGGCCCGGACACATTCCTCGTGATCGAGAAGTGGGCGAGCATGGACGCGCTCAAGGCGCACGCCGCCGCACCGCACATGGCGGCCTACGGCGCGAAGACGAAGGAGTTCGTCGCCAGCCGCGTGATCCACATCCTGCAGCCGGCGTAATTCTGATAATTAACTTCCGTAGACCGTTTACGGGAGCCGCTCTCCTGCCAGTTTATGTACTGGTATCGGTACATAACCGCGCGGCGGTGAGGCTCAGCGCAGCGCCACGATCCTGCCCGTATCCCGGTCGAAGCACTGCGCCTTGCGCAGGTCTGCGGCCCAGCGGTTGTCCGCCGGGACCCGCTCCAGGAACGGCCTGGCTTCGGCGCAGAATCCGCGCATCACCAGAGCGCGGGCCAGGTTGGCGGTCGCGTTCACACGCAGCTCGCGCTCGTTGGGCTTTTCCTGCGCGCCCAGCCGGCCCGCACGTTGTTCCAGACCCGGTACGGCGAAGCGCAGGTCGCCGATCGCTGCGCTCCAGTTCAACTGCGCCGCCATTGCGAGCCCGCGTTTCGCGCGGGTGAACAATTCTTCCTCGCCGCTGATCGTCCCCGATTGCATCGAGGCGGAAAGTATCGCCGCCTTCTCCGCGCTTGCGGCATTCGCGGCGGCCGCCCGCGCCTGCTGGTAACCCGGGCAGGCCGAGGCGCTGCAGAATGCGGCATTGAACGTCACCGCGGCATTCCAGGCCTCGATCGTGAGCGCGTAGATCGGGTCGCGCTGGTTGGTTTCCGACTGGCGTTCGTACGCGGCCAGCAGGTCATAGGGATGGACTGCGCGCCCTCCCGCGGCGCGGTAGGCGGCGAGGAACGCGGGATCCGCGGACGCCCTTTGCATCAGTTGCGTGGCGAGCCAGCCGTCCAGCACCCGCGGCAGGCGCTGGACGAAGAACTCCTCGTGGAAGACCTTGTCCTCGCCCAGGTTGCCGTGCACGCTGTACACGCGCCTCGCGTCCGCCGCCCGCACCTGGAGGGCCGTCGGCATCGCGGCCACGAACGGCACGCGACCGTCGCCGTCTACGGTGTGCCAGCCGCCGCGATCGTCCGGGCGATAGGTGGGCGGCACCAGCTTCGCCTGGGCCGGCGTATCCCAGGTCTCGCTCGCGAACAGGTAGGTCGGCGATTTCAGCGGCTCCACCTTGAATGCCCCGCGAAACTCGCTCGCGGTGGTGAGCACGGCGCCATAGCCCTCCGGGAGCGGCTTTCCGGAAAGCAGGCCGGTCCCCACGGGGCCGGTCCAGAACGAGTTGTCGAACTGGGTGAGCACGCGCGGGTCGGTGTCGTCCCCCGGGTTGAGCGGCACCTGCGCGCAGTTGGTGTCGTCCTTGGTGGCGGCGGGAGGCGGGCTCAGGCCGAATGCGCCCGGCCAGGTCATCACGAGCGGGCGCACGTCGTCGCTGAAGAATCCGGTCACCGCGTTCACGACGCGGTCCTTCATCGAGGCAATGTCGGTGGCGAAGCGCCCCAGCCAGCTCTCGGCGGTGTGGCGGTCGTTCGCGGTGGGCTGCACGTAGCCCTTGGAGATCATGCGCACGATCTCGCAGGAGCCCGCGAGCGGCGATCCGAGCAACGCCACCGCGAGCACCGGGATGCCGCCGGGCAGGATGCCCTCCGGCGCGTTTTCCCGATGCCACTGCATGGTGACGAGGCCACCCATGCTGTGGGCGATGACGACCAGGGCCCCGATGCCGCGCAATTCAGGGGCGTTGTCGATGCAGCGCTTGAGGTCGCGGGCGCCCGCGCGGATGTCGCGCCTCCAGTCGTAGCCGCACGCGATCACGCGGCCCGGCGCGATGCCGGCGCGCCGGGCATTGGCGCGGATCAGCGCCATCGCATCGCCGTACAGGTCCAGGGTGCCGTTGCCGTCGGCGAGTGTCGCGCTCACGCCGGATTCGATCGCGGGATCGACCAGCGCGGAGGGCAGGCCCAGCGCGTCCGGGATCCCCAGGCCGTATCCCCAGATCTTGTCGCCCGCGGCCGACTGCAGCGCCGAGCCCAGGATGCCGGGCACGAACACCAGGCCGACGTCCCCTTTGCGCCTGCGGTATTCGTCGCGGTAACCGGGCGCCTTGTCCACGCGCTCGACCGCGGCGAGGAAGTCGGCGACCGTGGAGCCGTTGCGGGAATCGTTGCTGGTCAGCCAGTCGCGTACCTGCCCCTGGGCCGTGGAGGAAGCGGCCAGCGCCATGCAAACAAAGACGAGCTCGCGGTTCATGGCATCCCCTGTTGCAGATTGCGCCGTCACGACCTGCGCAATTACCTTACCCCAATGCAGGGGAAAAGTTAATCGGGGTGCCGACCGATCTCCAAAAGAGATACCGATCGCTTGCGCTGCCCCCCTCGGCCGCAGCACAATACACCCATGGCCAAGACGATCCTCGTAGTCGAAGACGACGAAGACATGCGCGCACTGATCAACCACCACCTGCTGGGTGCGGGCTACGTGGTGCGCGCAGTCGCAAACGGCCTGGAGGCCGCCGCCTCCTGCCTTACCCTGACGCCGGACCTCATCGTCAGCGACGTGCACATGCCCCGCATGGACGGGTTCCAGATGATCATGATCCTCAAGACCGAGCCGGCCATGCAGGACATCCCGGTCATCTTCCTGACCGCCGACTCCAAAGGGCGCAAGCGCGGCAAGAAGCTCGGCGCGGTGGCGTACCTG
>JANNWA010000456.1:0-2168 GCA_031408275.1 Pseudomonadota bacterium | reverse complement strand
ATGCCGTTGGCCTCGAGGTGGCGTGCGACCAGACACACGGTCTGGTGACACACGGGTCACATCGATACAAGGAGCGCTGCGTCGACCTGCTGGGCCCGGAACGCCGCGAGCAGCGCAGGCGCGAGTTCCTCGCGCGTGCGGCGCTGCGAATAGATGGCGCCCATGCACGAAAGCACCTGTTCGGCGACTTGGCCGATGAACCCCTCGGACGCCAACGCGCCCAGCGCGCGAAGCGGGAAGATGCAGCCGGGGTCGCGCTTCGCGTCCACCAGGTAGTTCTCGGTCAGGTGCGAGAAGCGCAAGTCCCGGTCCGCCGTCGCCGCGGGGATCTGCCGGAACGAGGCGTCGTCCTTGTAGTGGTAGGCCATCTGCCCCAGCGCATAGGCGCCGGAAGTCGACAGCATGCCGATGCGCGCGGCGGACAGCGGCTTCGCCAACGGCTGCCAGGCCGGCGGCTCGTCGGCCTTGAACCAGCGATACGGGGTGTAGCCGAGGCGCTGGTAGCGCTCGGCGATGGACTGCATGTAAGCGACGGTCATCGTTGCTCTCCTCGTGCGTGCATCCTGAATCCTACCGAAACGGGTCGATCCCGGTCAGCTCGCGCCCTTGGATTAGCGTAAGGATACCGGGCGTGCCGTCAGGGATCGTCAGCGTCCTCACGTCGCGCGCAAGCTGCTCGAGGCCGAGTTCGGCGCTCAACCCCATGGCCCCATGGATGCGCATGGCCAGCGCGATGGCCTTGTCGCACGAGTCAACCGCGTAGCGTTTTGCCATGGCGGACAAGCCATTGGCGCGTTCGCCCCGGTCCAGCGCAGCGAGCGCGTTGTAGCACAGGAGCCGGCTGGAAATAACCGCCGTCTCGATCTCGGCGAGATCCGCCTGGATCAGCTGGAATCCGCCGATGTAGCGCCCGAACTGCTTGCGCGTGGTCGCATACTGGCGCGCGGCGTCCAGCGCTTTCTGCCCTGCGCCCACGGCAAGCAGGCCTACGAGCGGGCGGTTGGCCAGCCACGTCAGCGTGAGCAGTTTCGCCGTCTCCCCGGTGTCGGGGCACAAGTTCCGCTTGGGCACGCGGCAGGCATCAAATAGAACCTCGCCCAGCGGCGCCTGGCGCAATCCGTGCATCCGGACTTCGCGGGCCTCGAAGGGGGATTCCGAAGGGTCGACCAGCACCCTGGCAAGGCTCGAGGTGCCGTCGGCATTCACTTTGCGGCAGGTGACGTTCATCAGGTCGCAGACCGTGGAATTCGAGATCCACTGCTTGCGCCCCTTGAGCACGAGATGGTCGCCGTCCTCGACCACGGTGGTCTTGATGCCGCGCGGGTCGGACCCGACGTCCGGCTCCGTGCTGGCGGTGCATGCGATCTTGCGCCCGGCCATGAGGTCGGCGAGATAGCGCTCCTTTTGCTCCTCGTTGCAGCCGAAAAATACGCGCGCCGTAGTCGCTTCGTGCGGCTGAACGATCAGGGTCACGCACGGCGGGATCTGCTCGGTGATCAGCCCGTAGTCGAGCATGCGCAGTCCCGCCCCGCCGCTCTCCTCCGGGATGCGCGCGGACGTCAGGCCCAGTTCCGCCGCTTTTTCCATGACCTTGAGGATCACCGGCTTGGGCAGCGCGCGATCCTTGTCGTTCGCGTCCAGGATCGGCTGGAGGTGCTTCTCGACCAGCCTGCGGGCCGCGTCGACCATCATCCGCTGCTCTTCGTTCAGTGAAAAATCCATCTCGTCGTGCCCTCGAAGTTCAGGCGTGCCCCACCGACGATCTGACGTCGTCGGGCTGGCAGCCAAGTTCGGAAGAAATTCCAGCGGCAGCGCGGACCACAAGCGGAACGCACCGGTCCACGAGTTCGCGATCCATGCGGAATGCCGGCACGCCGATGCCGATGGCCGCGATCACCGTTCCGGCATGGTCGCGCACGGGGGCGGCAATGCCCCCCATCTCCGGGTGATTTTCGGCGCGCGTCACCGCGAACCCTTTCGCCGCAATTTCCCGCAGCGCGCTGCTGATGCGTTTCGGGTCGGTCACGGTCTTGGCGGTACGTGGTTCGAGCGGCCCTGCGAGCACGCGCCCGGCCGCGGCCGGATTGAAGGCGAGGATGCTTCTGCCCGTGGCTGTGCACCAGGCCGGGCTGAGCTGGCCGATCCGCGTCTGCACACGGATCGATCTG
>JANNWA010000455.1:0-2245 GCA_031408275.1 Pseudomonadota bacterium | reverse complement strand
CGCGCGGTCGCGGTGACTTCGCTCGAGCGCTGGTTCACCGCGCCCGAGATCCCGACCGTGGCCGAAACGGTGCCGGGATTCGTCGCGATGTCGTGGCACGGCGTGGCTTACCCGGCCGGCACGCCCGCGGCGATCGTCGACAAGCTCGCCGCGGCGATCCATCGCGCCCTGGCTTCGGCCGACATGCAGGAGAAATTCGCTGCCGGCGGGGTCAAGGCCACGCCGAGGTCCCCGCAGCAGTTCGCCGCCTACATGCGCGAGGATACCGAGCGCTGGGCGCCGGTGATCCGCGCTTCGGGGGCGCGGGTGGAGTGATTTCAGGCGCCGAGATTGGCCGGCGAAGCCTTCAGTTCGCCGCGCTCCACGCGCGTGACGATTTCGGTGAGCATCGCGTGGCTCGGGGCCGGCACGCCTACCTCGGCGCCTTTGGCCGCGATGTAGCCGTTCATGGCGTCGATCTCGGTGCGCCGGCCTTTGATCATGTCCTGCGCCATCGAGGGGCGCTGGATGTCGCCGCGCGGGTTCGCGCCTGCCTTGGGGATCAGGGTCGGCTCGAGCTGGGCCAGTGCCCCGGCGTCGCCCTCGGCCGCGCGCGCGAACAAATCCGCCTCGAAGCCGCGGACCTTCTCGAGGGTGTAGCCGAGCGCCTGGCCGACCCGCACAGCCTCGCCCGCGAGCCTGATCTGCAGGCGGCGGATCGTGTCGTTCCTCAGACAGTCGCCGGAAGTCATTCCGGTGGCCGCGGTCACGCCGTTGCCCATGCCGTTCTGAACGAGTTTCGTCCAGCGCTCGCCCCACAGGTTGGTGGTCGCCTTGGCGCTGTCGATCTGCGCGAACCAGCCCACCAGTTCTTGCACGCGTTCGGTGATGCGGCCGTGCGGCTCGCCGACGCGAAACACCGTGTGCTTGTCGCCGCCCTTGGCCAGGGTCCTGCGGATGCGGCCCGCTTCGTACAGGTCCACCGAGATCAGTGAGGCGACCACGCCCACGGTGCGTCCCCAGCCGACCACGCCGGCGATGGTTTCCTCGTTGAGGCAGTTCTGCAGCGACACGACAAAGCCCTGCGGCGAGAGGTAGGGCTTGATCAGCATCGTCGCCCAGGCGGTGTCGTAGGATTTCATCGCGACCATGGCCACGTCCACGGGCCTCTTCGCGAGCGACTGGACTTCGGTCAGGTGCAGGGTCTTCACGCCTTTGACGGTGAAGCGCTCCTCCGGGGTGAGGCCGTCGAGTTCGAGGCCCTTGGCGCGGATCGTCTCGACGTTTTCCGGCCACGGGTCGATCAGGGTGACGTCGTGCCCCAGGTGCGCGAGGGTTCCCCCGACGTATCCGCCCAGCGCACCCGCGCCGACAATTGCAATGCGTTTGCTCATTCCAACATCCTCCCTTGAGGCAACCATGATAGGCGAAGCCGGCGTCCGGAACCGTGCGAATCGGGCTACACTTTCGCATTCCGTGAGGAGGAACCCGCCGTGAACGCACCCGTCCCCGTCACCCAGCTGGAAATCGACCAGCGTGTCTTCGACCTCTACGACGAGTACTGCCATGGCGGCATCGACCGGCGCGAGTTTCTCAAGCGTTCCGCGGCGCTGTGCGTGGGTGGCCTGGTGATGGCGCAGGCGCTGCTGCCGCGCTATGCCGAGGCGCAGACGATTTCGTTCACCGACTCTCGCATCAAGGCGACCTACGTGAACTACCCGTCGCCGGGCGGCAATTCCGGCACCATGCGCGGCTATCTCGTGCAGCCGGCCGGAGCGGGGCCGTTTCCTTCGGTGCTCGTGATCCACGAGAACCGCGGTTTGAATCCCTATATCGAAGACGTCGCGCGCCGCGCCGCGGTGGACGGTTTTCTTGCGTTCGCGCCGGATGGTTTGTTTCCGGTCGGCGGTTATCCGGGCAACGACGACGACGGCCGCACCCTGCAGGGTGGCCTCGACCAGGGCAAATTGCGCGCGGATCTGCTCAACGGCGCGCGGTTCCTCAAAGCGCACAAGCTTTCGACCGGCAAGCTCGGTGCGACCGGGTTCTGCTATGGCGGTGGCGCGGTGAATTTTCTTGCCACGGCGATGGGCGCCGACCTGCAGGCCGGCGTGCCTTACTACGGTGCGGCGGCCGAGACTGCGTCGGTGCCGAAGATCAAGGCGCCGCTATTGATCCAGTATGCCGAGAGCGACGAGCGCATCAATGCAATGTGGCCGGCTTTCGAGGCCGCGCTCAAGGCGGCCGGCGTGCCGCACCAGGCGCA
>JANNWA010000454.1:0-4030 GCA_031408275.1 Pseudomonadota bacterium | reverse complement strand
CGAGTGCGGCACAGCGCAATAGCCAGGAAGAAAGCCGTCGCATACGCGCAGCTCTTCAGCCAGAACGAGAAGCTCGACCCCGGGACCACGGAAAGATAGGCTGTCCCGCCCGACACGCTCGCGTACAGCCTGCCCGCCTCCGGTGAAAGGGTTTCGACCAGTGCGAGCGGCAGCGGGATCCAGTGAACCGTGAGATAGACGAGCCACGCGCCGAGCACCGCGAAGGCCGGCCACGCCTGGGCCAACACGGCTGGCGTGCGGAATTCACCGCGCAGCCACCCTGTCAACCAGCAGATCCCCGCCGCAAACAGCCCCGCTTCCAGGATCCCCCACGCCCACCCCCGGTTGCTGCCCAGGGGAAACGGCGCCCAGAGGACCAGGCCGATCAGCAAGCCGAGCGAGATGCGCTCGAACAGCGGCGTCCGGCGCGCCATGGGGTCAGGCGCCGTGCACGATGCGCCGCGGCGTGGCGTCGACCAGGTTGCGCCCGGCTTCCGCACCCAGGATACGGCTCGCCACCTCGAGCCCGGCGGCGAGCCGCGGCGGGCGCGACTCGGTGTCGTGCGCATCGCTGGCCAGCACAGTGACCCAGCGGTTTTCGAGGAACTCGATGGCGCGCGCTTCGCACTCCGCGCCAAACTCACCGGCCACCGCATCCGCGGTCAGTTGCAGCAGGCAGCCGGCCTCGACGAAAGGGAGCAGGCGCGAGCTGTCGCGCATGATGTCCTTGTTGCGCTCCGGGTGCGCGATCATCGGCCGGATGCCGCGGTTGAGCAGCCACGCGACGAACTTGTCGCTGCCCACAGGCACGTGGCTGTGCGGCAGTTCGAGCAGCATCACCTTGAAGCCGTCCAGCTCGCCGAGGAAAGGGACCTTGCCCGCCTCTATGAGCGGAATCACCTCATACGCGAGCCGGACTTCCGCCGCGAAACCAAGCTTCAGGGCAATTCCGGCACGCTCCAGCTCGACGCGATAGGCATCCATCGCCCTGCGGATGCCCTCGAGCTCGTTGTCCCAGCGGCCCACATGGATATGCGGCGTGACAAACGACTCGGTGATGCCGTTGGCCACCGCCATGCGCGCCAGGGCGAGCGCCTGGTCGAGGGTCTCGGGGCCGTCGTCGATGCCCGGCAACAGGTGGCAATGCAGGTCTATCAAGGGGTACCCGATCCGCGCGCCGTTTATGACGGCAGCGCCACGAACTCAAGTCTTCTCGGGTCCGTAGCCGTAGCCGTACTTCTTGCGGTATTTGCCGTAGTAACGCTTGCCGTAGCCGCTGTATTCCCCGTAGTAGCGGTCGGCCTTGTCGATGTCGAGCTGGTTGAGGATCACGCCGACCACGGGCGCGTTGACGCGCCGCAGGCGCTTGAGGCCTACCCGGGCCAGCGGATAAGGCGTGTCGTCGGCCTTGACGACGTACACCACTTCGGTCGCCACCCTGGACAACACCAGGGCATCGCTCACGAGCTGGGTCGGGGCGCTGTCGATCAGGATCACGTCGAAGAGCTTGCTGAGCTGGTCGATGACCTCGGTGAACCGGTGTGAAGCCAGCAGCTCGAGCGGGTTCGGCGGCACGCGGCCGGCCGGAAGCACGGACAGGTTCGAGTCGGCCACCGGATAGACGCACTTGTCCAACGGCGCCTGCCCCGACACCAGTTCGGACAGGCCGAGCATGGCGGAGCTGGATTTGCCGCCCAGGACCTTGCCGATCCTCGGGCGGCGCATGTCCGCATCGATCAGCAGGGTTTTCTTGACCTGCCCGAGTGCAAACGCCAGGTTGATCGCGACCGTGGTCTTGCCTTCCTCCGGGACGGACGACGTCACCACCACGATCTTCTGGGGGCTGTCGAGCGAGGACAGCATCACGCCGCTGCGGATCGTGCGTATCGACTCCGCGAACGAGGTCTGCGGGTCCTCGAGGAACACGCGTTCCAGCTGCTGGCCGCGTTTGACCTTGGTGATCTGCAGCACGCCGAGCAACGGGACGCCGAGCTTGGTCTCGACATCGTGGCTGGTCTTGATGGTGTTGTTGAGGCGCTCGATCAGCAGCGCCAGGCCTGAGCCCAGGATGAGGGCGATCACGATCGAGATGAGGATGATCCTTTCGCGGTTCGGTCCCGAGGCCCCGCCCGCCAGCGCCGGGTCGATGACGCGCGCAATCGCCGACTGCATCTCGCCGGAGAGGTTGGTCTCCTTGAAGCGCTGCACGAACATGTCGTAGAACTGCCGGCTGGTGGCGACCTCGCGCTCCAGCGTCGCGAGCTGGAATTCCTTGCGGTTGAGGTTCTGGATTTCGCCCCGCGAGGCATTGAAATTGCGCTCGGCGACGACCTCGTTGGCCTTGGCCACCTCGAATTCGCGCGTGACCGACTGCGCCACAGAGGCAATTTGCCGGCGCAGGTTGTCGCGCGCGGTCTTAAGGTCGGATTCGGCGGCAAGCATGCGCGGGTGCTCGGCGCCGTAGCGCTTGGAGGCCTCGTTGAGGCGCTTTTCTGCATCGGCCTCCTGCGCCTTGCTCTGCTGTATGACCGAATTCTTCTGCATGGCCGGCAGGGATTCGAGGCTTTCCTGCGACTTGCCTTGCACTACGGCCGTTACCTGGTTGTAGATGACCTCCGCTTCGGAACGCTTGGTGCGCGCATCGTTGAGCGTTTTTTGCAGGTCCTCGAGCTGCTTGGTCGCCCCGCTCTGCGCCAGCCCCTTGGAATCGATGATCTTTTCTCGTTCGCGATACTGCTGCAGCGCCTGCTCGGCTTCGGTCAGCTTCTTGCGCAAGTCGGCCGACTGTCCCGTGAGCCACGAAGTGGCCTTGCGCGTCATCGACAGGCGCGCCTCGAGGTCCGCGTCGATATACAAATCGGCCAGCGCGTTCGGGATCCGCGCGGAGAGCTCGCTGTCGAAAGACTCGAAGCTGATACGGATCAGCTGGCTGTTCCTGACCGGCACAACAGCCAATCCACCCATCACGCTGCCGGCCACGGCTTTCTCGATGGCATCGGCCGAAGGCTGCACCTTGTCGCCGCGGTCAAACCAACCCTCCGGGAGCCACTCTTGCCAGAATGGTGGCGGGCGCTTGCGCGGATCCAGCGCGGGATGCTCGGCCAGGTTCAGGCGCTTGACGAGCCGCGCCGCCAGTTCGCGCGACTTGAGGATCTCGGCCTGGGTCTGGTAGAAGGCGGTGCTCGAGCTCGACATCTGGCTGTAGACCTCCTCGATCGACACCAGCTTGGGCTTGCTCGACTCGATCAGGATCGTCGCGGTGGCACGATAGGTGGGCCGCAGGCTGTTGGCCACCATGGTCGCCAGCACCCCCACGGCAACCGCCAGGATGAGGATCTTCCATTTGCTGCCCGAGATGGCACGCCAGTACCGGACGAGGTCGAGCGTCTCGCCCTCGATCTCCGGGCCGGAAATCAGCTGCTCGAGGGGAATGGCCTTGTCGGCGACCGTATTCACGCGCCGGGACTCAGAAAAAACTCTCTTCGACGGTGATGATGTCGCCAGGATGCACGACGGCGTTGAGGTCTACCTTCCTGGGCATCTGCTTGGGATCGTCTTCGCGGATCGCGAAGATTTTTTCCTGCGAGGCGCGCTCCCGGAATCCGCCCGCAAGGGACACGGCCTTGCGCACCGTCAGGCCGGGGATGAAGGCATAGCCGCCGGGCTTCTGCACCTGCCCGTTGATGAAGAAATTGCGGTACTCGTTGATCGTCACTGTTACCTGCGGGTTGAGCAGGTAGCGCCCCTTGAGGCCGTCGCGGATCAGCACCTCGAGCTCGGCGAGATCCGCTTGCTGGGCAAGACGATCGCCGAGCTTGAGGTGCTGATCCGCGACGGTCTCAAGGGCCGCTATCTCCTGAACCCGCAGGTGACGGTAACGATCGATCAATACCGGAATTTCTTCATCAATGGCCAGGTCGGGACTTCCGGGGGGTTCCCCTACCAGCCGGGCCTGACGGTGCGCAAGGCCGTCTCGATGGCGGGCGGGTTCAAGGAAAGAGCCTCCCGCGAAAAAATATTCATCATCCGC
>JANNWA010000453.1:0-2415 GCA_031408275.1 Pseudomonadota bacterium | reverse complement strand
TGCCGGGTGGCGGCCGCCTGGAGCAGGGCCGTGGCGAGGTCGCGGCGCAGGCCGTCGCGGGCCATTTACAGGATATTGCTGATGCCGGGATCGCCCGGGGCCGGCTCCAGGTACATGCCGGTGCGGCCGTGCAGGTAGAGGATGTCGCCCTGCTCGTTGACGAGCGCGCTGTTGGGCGCAATCTGCCGCAACAGCGCTTGCTCGGTCAGTTCGCGCATGGGCAGTTTGGCCGGGAATGACGTCCTTCGGGTGTCGCCCCTTGGAGGGAGGCCAGCATCCGAGGCCGTCACGGGCGGCAGAATGTGCGCGAGGGCCCCGCGCTCCTCGCCGTGAAAATTCCCCTTGCGCTGATACAACTTTGCCTTGCGGTCCAGCACGGTAAACGAATCGATGAACTCGCCCACGCCCTCCGAAGTGCCGAGGAACAGCACGCCGCCGGGTTTCAGTGCGTAGTGGAAGAGCGGTATCAGCTTTTTCTGCAGGTCCAGGTTCATATAGATGAGCAGGTTGCGGCAAACGATCAGGTCGAGCCTGGAAAAGGGCGGATCCTTGATCACGTCCTGCTCCGAAAAAACCAGCATGTCGCGGATGCCTTTGTGGATGCGGTAGGCGCTGCCGTCGGACTCGGCGCTGAAAAAGCGCGCCAGTCTTTCCGGGGAAATGTCGGCGGCAATGTTGGCCGGATAAAGGCCGATGCGGGCGGTGGCGATCGCGCGGCTGTCGATATCGGTGGCGAAAAGCTGCACCGTGAAGTTTTGCTTGAGCGACTCCATGCGCTCCTGCAACAGGATCGCGATGGAATAGGCCTCCTCGCCGGTGGAGCACCCGGCGCACCAGACGCGAATCGCCGAGCCCGCAGGCCTGTCCTCGAAGAGCTTCGGGATGATCTGTTCCTCGAGCACCCTGAAGGCTTCCGGATCGCGGAAGAAATTGGTCACGCCGATCAGCACGTCGCGAAACAGCGCCTCCACCTCCGTTGGCGTCTGCTGCAGGAACCTGACGTAACTCTCCAGCGCATCGATCTGGTGAACGGCCATGCGCCGTTCGATGCGGCGGCCGATGGTACTGGGCTTGTATTGGGAAAAGTCATGGCCGGTCTGGGCACGCAGCAGGACGAAGATTTTTTTCAGTGCACTTTCGGTCCTGGGCGTATCGACGGCAACTGGCGCGCGGGTCTTGCCGAAGGCGTGCCTGGCATAGGCGATGAGCCGGGCGGGCATTTCGGCCGGCGGCAATTCGAAATCCACCAGGCCGGTGGCGATTGCGCTGCGCGGCATGCCATCGAACTCGGTGGATTCGGGATCCTGCGCCATGACCATGCCGCCCTCGCCCTTGATCGCGCGCACGCCCTGGGTGCCGTCGCTGCCGGTGCCCGAAAGCACGACGCCGATGGCCTGCTGGCCCTGGTCCTGGGCGAGCGAGCGAAAGAAAAAGTCGATCGGCAGGCGCTGGCCGCGCGGCGCCGCAGGTTCGAGCAATTGCAGCGTGCCGTTGAGGAAGGCCATGTCGCGGTTGGGCGGAATGATGTAGATGCAGTTGGCCTGCACCACCATGCCGTCCTCGACTTCGAACACCTGCATGCGGGTACAGCGCCGGATCAGGTCGCTAAGGATGCTCTTGTGGTCCGGGGCGAGGTGCTGCACCAGGACGAAGGCCATGCCAGGATCGGCGTTTGCAGGCATGCCCGAAAAGAAAGCCTCGAACGCCGCCAGTCCACCAGCCGAGGCGCCGATGCCAACGATAGGGAAGCCCGCATGAAGCGCCGCGCCCGAAGCGTTGTCCGCCGATGCGGCCAGATCGGAGCCGGGGGCCACGATAGATGGCGGGCTGGCTTTCTTGCTCGTTTTTCTGGTGGTCATGTTTCCATTCCGGTACCTGATTGGCGCACCCCTGCGGCATGGTACGCCGTTCGGCACACGGGGCTTGTTAAGGTGAAGCGCCAGCGTGCACGTGTTTCCAGAGCCCGGCTATTGATGCAGATCAGGTGCAGCGCGCATATCCGGCCTTGCGCGTGGTGCCGTGCTGAGCAGTTGCCCCTGTTGGCCCGTACCATGCACCTGACACGTACACCAGGTTGTGAATCTGCATCAGCTCGCTGGAGGAACGGATCGGACGGGTGTTCAGAATTAGCGCTCAGTCAGCCTTGGCGCCGACGTCCTTGGCGATCTTGACCCATTTGGTGATTTCCTCGCCGATGAAACGACCGAATTGCTCCGGCGTACCGCCCACCGGTTCGAGTCCGCCGCCTAACAATTTCTCGCGCACGGCAGGCATGGCCATGGCCTTGTTGAAGGCCTCATTCAGGCGCCGCGTGACATCGGCTGGCAAACCAGCGGGGCCCATCAGGCCCTGCCACGCGGTTGCGTCGTAGCCGGGCAGGCCGCTCTCGGCGATGGTCGGAATGTCGGGCGCGTT
>JANNWA010000452.1:0-2182 GCA_031408275.1 Pseudomonadota bacterium | reverse complement strand
GAAACCGCCAGCGCGCCCGGGCAGCGCTTGAGCAGCACGACGGTTGCGTCCAGCATGTCCTTGGCCGAGCCGGAGCGCTCCAGGATCGCACCCATGAAAATGAACATCGGGATCGATGCCAGCACCGGGTCGTTGGCGACGCCGCCCCACATGCGCAGCACGATATCGGTCATGCCGATCATGTTGAAGGTGCCGAGCCACGCACCCAGGAGCGCGAAGACGAGCGACAGCCCGCCCATGATGAAGGCCACCGGGTAGCCGACGAAGATGAAGAAAAACATCGACACGAACATGATCAGGGCAAGATTGTTGGCGAGCCAGTCGATCACGACGCAATCCCTCGTTTCGGACTAGACATCGGACTCAACATGGCCGATCTGCAGATTGACTTCTTCTTCCGTCTTGCCGCCGAACAGGAAAACGATGACGCGCAGCAAAACGCTGACGATGCCGAGCACCACCATCCAGAGCCCGGCGGCGTAAACGCCCTTGATGATCCAGCGGTGGGTGAGGCCGATGGTGCTGTCGGATTGCTCGTTCATGACGTACGACGACGCGACGAAACCAATACTGTTGTACGCGACCAGTGCGATGTAGGGCAGCGCCAGCAGCAGGCAACCGGCGAGTTCGACCCAGGCCCTACCGCGGTGGGTCATCTTTTCGGTGAACGAATCAACTCGCGGATGCGCGTTGATGGTGTAACAGTAGCCCATCCACAGCGAAAAGATCGCGGCGTGGAAGTGCCACTCCAGCTCCTGCAGCTTGGTGTACGGCAACTCGAAGCCGAGTTTGCGCGCGACGACATCGAAGGTGGTCACGCAGGCCATGATCACCAGCAGCCAGCCGGAGGCCAGGGCGATACGCTCCAGCAACCGGCGCAGGCCTTCCGCTACCTTCAACAGGGCGTCCATCATTCCGGCTTTGCTTGCCAGTCCGGTCCGCCGGCGCGATGCATTCGCGTCGGCGTGGGCCGGCGCAGCACGGAGCCGCGCCGGCTAACGCTCACTTCTTCTTGGCCTCGGACGCCGGCTTATTGGCCTGGGGCGCCGCCGCAGGCTTGATCGTCTGGTACGTCGGCTTCACTAGTTGCGCGTCGCCCCAGATCGCGTAGTTCTTGCGGAAGTCGAGGTAGTGGTCGGAGACTCTCTTGAAAAACGGGTCCTTGGCCGACTCTTCCTTGATCACCTCGAGCCATGCCGTCTCAAAGGTGGCCAGGGTCTTGTCGTCCCAGCGCTTGATCTGCACCTTGTGCTTGTCGCGCATTTCTGCCATGGCGCCGAACTGCATCGCCTCGCTCTCGGCATAGGTGACAATCACCTGTGCGTTGGCCGCGACCTCGATCATCGCTTTGTAGGGAGCGGGCAGTTTCTCGAAAGCCTCCTTGTTTACCAGGAACTCGCTGCACGATGCCTGCTGGTGCCAGCCCGGGAAGTAGTTGAACTTAGCGATCTGGTGGAAGCCGAGCTTGATGTCCATCATCGGCATCGAGAACTCGGTGGCGTCGATCACGCCGCGCTCGAGCGCCGGATAGATCTCGCCCGCGGGTAGCAGTTGCGTGGAGACGCCGAGCTTCTGCATCACCTGGGCGCCGAGGCCGAAGAAGCGCATCTTCAGGCCCTTCAGATCGGCGGTCGATTTGATCTCCTTGCGGAACCAGCCGGAAGTCTCGGGCCCGATGCAGTAGGAATCGAACGCGATCATGCCGTGCTTGGCGTAGACCTCGTCGCGCAACTTGTTGCCGCCGCCGTTCCACTTCCAGGCGAGGAACTCGCCGATACCCGGGCCGAACGGCACCGTGGTGAAGAATGCGAGCGCGGGATACTTGCCGGTGTGAAATCCGGGCGTCGTCCAGCACGACTCGATCGATCCCTTGGAGACCGAATCGAAGCATTCGAACGGGGGAATCAGCGCGCCGGGCTCGAAAAACTTGACGTCGAACTTGCCGCCGGACATGCGCTCGATGTCCTTGCTGAAACGCAGGCCGCCGGGGCCAAGGTGCGGCAGGGAACTGCCGAAGACACTTTGCATCTTCCAGCGCACCGTGTCCTGGGCAGTGAGCGGGCCGTTGCCGTACCACGGCCGCGCCATGCTTGCCTTGCGCCCGGCGTGTCCGAGCTGAATGGCGGGGACCGCGCCCTGCGAGCGGACGAAGGCGGCAACGCGCGCGAGCCCCGGAATATGC
>JANNWA010000451.1:0-9414 GCA_031408275.1 Pseudomonadota bacterium | reverse complement strand
GTGTGGGTGTGGATCACGCAGTGGGCATCCTCGCGCGCCGCGTGGATCGCGCTGTGGATGACGAAGCCGGCGACGTTCACCATGTGTTTCGAGCCGTCCACCGCCACGCCGTCCAGTCCCACCTTGACGAGGTTGGAGGCGGTGACCTCGTCGTAATTGAGGCCGTAGGGGTTGATGAGGTAGTGCCGGGCCGGGCCCGGCACGCGGACGGTGATGTGGTTGTAGATCATCTCGGTCCAGCCGAGGTAGTCGAAAACCCGGTAGAGCGCCGCCAGCTCCAGCCGCAACTGCCATTCGGCGTCCGCCACGCCGGCTGGCTTCATCCGCAGCAGTTCTTCGCTAAGGTCCATGTTCTTGATCTCCATCCGGGAACGATCCCCATTCCGGGAGATTCTATGCGAAACGCCGAGGCCCCGATTGGCGCGGCAAATCCGGCCTTGTTTGCGGCAGATCAAACCGGTGCGGCCCGGTTTGGAGTCTGATCGCACCTGATGTCGCCGCTGCGTTGGGGGATGGGCAGATGCTGAGTGAACCGGTTCGGACCGTGATGGAGAAGGCGAAATTTCTTGTCGCCCCTCCCGACACGACCGTCCTGGCCGCCGCCAAGCTGATGGCCAAGCGCAAAGTCAGCGCGATCCTGGTCGTCAAGGGCAGGAAACTGGTCGGCATCTTCACCGAGCGCGATGCCGTGTTCCGGGTGATCGCCCCAGGCCTCGACGTTGAAACGACGCGCTTGGCCGACGTCATGACCCGGAAACCCAAGACCGTCGCGCCCGGGGAGTCGTTCGGGTACGCGCTGCTCCTCATGTACGAGAACGGCTTCCGGCATGCGCCCGTAGTCGAGGACGGCGTGCCCATAGGCATTGTCTCGGCGCGCAAGGCGCTGGATCCGGATCTCGAGGAGTTCGAGTCCGAGGTGCAGCGGCGCAAGCAGATCCGCCGGCTGGCCGGGCACGCATAGCCGGCCGCTGCCGGGGCATAATCCCCTTTTAGCAGCGCAGCACTCCGAGGGGAATCCATGGGTCAGGGCAAGGGCATCAGCGAGGTCGCGTATTTCGATTGCAGCGGTGGCGGGCAGGTGGTCGTCGACCGTAACGTGGCTTACGTGGGCAATATGCGCAGTCCCGACGGCACGACCATCGTCGACGTGTCCGATCCGAAGAACCCGCGCGAGATCTCCCGGCTCGGCATGGTGCCGGGCACGCACTCCCACAAGGTCCGCGTGGCCAAGGACCTCATGGTGATCAACCGCGAGTTCGTCTCGCCGCAGATGGCGCCGCACGACTTCCAGGCTGGCCTGGGCATTTACGACGTGTCCGACCCGAAGAAGCCGAAGAAGATCACCGACTGGGTGACCCCGGGCAAGGGTTGCCACCGCTTCGACTTCGACGGCGACTACGCCTATACCTCGGCGACGGAAACCGGGTACGTCGGCACCATCATGAAGATCGTCGACATGCGCAACCCGGCGAAGCCCGAGGAAGTCGGCCGCTGGCACATGCCGGGGCAGTGGACCGCCGGAGGCGAGACCCCGGCCTGGCAGGGCACCGAGCATCGTTGCCACCATCCGCTGCGCCTGGGCAACCGCCTGTACACGAGCTATTGGCTCGGCGGCCTCGTGATCCTCGACATCGAGGACCTGTCGAAGCCCAAGTTCGTTTCGGGCCTCGACTGGAGCCCGCCTTATCCCTGGCCCACCCATACCGCGCTGCCGGTGCCTTTCCTGGTGCGCGGGCGCAAAATGATGATCGTTGCCGACGAAGACGTGACGCGCCAGGAAGACGCGCCGCCGTCGTTCCTGTGGATAGTGGACATCACCGACGAGAAACACCCGGTGCCGATCGGCACCTACCAGGTCGAGGCGGAGGACGGCTCGCCCCGCCCGACGTTCACCGGCTGCCACCAGCCTTCCGAGAAGGTCACCGGGACCGAGATCCCGGTGGCCTGGTTCGCGCACGGGCTGCGCATGATCGATTTCTCCAATCCCCACGCGATGAAGGAAACCGCGTGGTTCATGCCCACTCCGGCGCCGGGCGTGCCGCGTGTGCAGAGCAACGACGTGACTACCGACGACCGGGGTCTGATCTATCTGCTCGACCGCGTGCGCGGCCTGCATATCCTCGAGAGGACGTAGCCGGGGAGGTCCTGAGGAGGGGCGGCAGCCCCTCTTCTCGTCTAGTTTGGCTTGGCGCCGGTAGCCTTGACTATCTTCGCCCACTTCACCACGTCGGCCCGCACGATGGCGGCAAACTCATCGGGCGTGTCGGTCACGGGCTCCGCACCCTGTCCGGCGAGGGCGTCGCGGATCTCGGGCGTGGCCACGATCTTGCGAATCTCGGCGTTGAGCCGCTCGACGACCGGCTTCGGCGTGCCGGCGGTCGCGAGGATTCCGTACCACGACACCGATTCGTAGCCCGGCAGGCCGGACTCCGCGACCGTCGGGTACTCGGGCGCCGTAGGGCTGCGCTTTGCGCTGGTGATCGCGATGGCCTTGACCTTGCCGGATTTGATCAAGGGTGCGGAACTGAAGACCGGCACCACGGACATCTGCACGTCGCCATTCGACATCGCCGTCATCATCGGCCCGAATCCCGTGTAGGGGACGTTGAGCATCTCGATCCCGGCCATGGTCGTGAACAGCGCCGCTGACAGCTGCAGAAGGCTCCCGGTCGAAGCGTATGCGAGCTTGCCAGGCTGCGCCTTGGCCAGACTGATGAGTTCCTGCACATTCTTCGCGGACACCGACGGGTGAAGCAGGATCAGGTTCGGGAATACCGCCACGCGCGTGACCGGGGCGAAATCCTTGACCGGGTCGTAGGTCGGCTTGTCGTACAGGCTGAAGTTGATCGCGTGGGTGCCGGTCGTGCCCATGATGATCGTGTATCCGTCACCGGCGGCGCGCGCCGCCACCTCGGAGCCGATGGAGCCATTGGCTCCGCCGCGGTTCTCGATGTAGAACTGCTTGCCGAGGTTCTCGGACAGTTTCTGCGCGACGAGGCGCGCCGCGATGTCGGTGGCGCCGCCCGGCGCGAACGGCACGACCATGCGCACGGGTTTCGAGGGCCACGGTTCCTGGGAGTGAGCCAGCGGCGGGGCGGCCAGCGCTGCGGCAAGAAGTATGGAGGCAATCGCTTTCATTCGAACACTCCTCGAGGGCACGGGGTATTAGATGGGAAATGCGCGAAGCCGTAAAGCGGCCATGCCCGCGCATATCCACGTGCCTGACCCGGGTCGGGTGCATGGTAATCTATGAAAATCATTGGCTTACCAATCTGGAATGACCTCTGGGACAAATGAAGAAGATCGATGCCTTGGTTCCGGAGGGTGAAGGCCTGCGTCGCGCGGTGGCCTGGTTGGCGGATCAACCCCGTCGTGACGCAAGCACCGTGGAGGAGGCCAGCCAGCGCTTCAATCTTTCGCCCGTCGATGAGCAGTTCCTGCTGGACCATTTCCGCGTGACGAAGCGGGATTAAGCCATGGGCATCAGGCTTGGAATCGACCTCGGCGGCACCAAGATCGAGATCGCCGCGCTCGACGGCGAAGGCCGCATCGTCGAGCGCGTTCGCGCGGCTACCCCCGAGGGGGACTACGAGGCGACGCTTCGTGTCGTTTCGGACCTCGTCGCCGGTGTAGAGAAGTCGCTGGGCGAGCGGGGCACGGTCGGGGTCGCGACCCCGGGCTCGGTCTCGCCCGCTTCGGGATTGCTGCGCAATTCCAACTCGGTCTGCCTGAACGGTCGTCCGTTCAGGCAGGACCTGGAGAGTATTTTGCGCCGTGAGGTCCGCATCGAGAACGACGCCAACTGCTTTGCCCTGTCCGAAGCCGCCGATGGCGCGGGCCGGGGAGCATCGATCGTGTTCGGCGTGATCCTGGGCACCGGCGTCGGCGGCGGCCTCGTGGTCGACGGCCACGTGCTGCGCGGCGCCAATGCGATCGGTGGCGAATGGGGGCACAACCCGCTGCCCTGGCCGCGCCCGGACGAACTCCCTGGCCGGCCCTGTTTCTGCGGGCGCGCGGGATGCATAGAGACCTTCCTGTCCGGTCCGGGGCTTTCCGCCGACCATGCCCTAAGGGGCGGCGCGGCGATACCGGGTCAGGAGATCGTCGCCCGGGCCCTGGCCGGGGAACCCACCAGTATCGAGACGCTTGCCCGCTACGAGGACCGGCTGTCCCGCTCGCTCGCCTCGGTAATCAACATCGTCGACCCGGACGTGATCGTCCTCGGCGGAGGGCTGTCGAACGTGCGGCGCTGGTACGAAGCGGTCCCGGGGCTATGGGACCGGTACGTCTTTTCGGATGTGATTCGCACGCGCCTGCTTCCCCACGTGCACGGCGACTCGAGCGGGGTGCGCGGCGCCGCCTGGCTGTGGGGGAGCGGCTGAGGCGTGCCGGTCCTGACAAGTCCTGACCTTCGGGTGGTCCGGCGTGTGACAAATCTCCTATAATCGTCGCTACCAACCACAAGAATAGCGCTCAACTCCATGGCCGAAATCAACTACACCGCAGTCGTCGCGAAGGACCTCGAGGATCTCATCCCGGTCTTCATCAAGAACCGCACCAAGGAGCTCGAGTCCCTGCGTGCGGCGATCGGCGCCGGCGATTTCGAGCAGTTGAAGCAGCTCGGCCACCGCATGAAAGGCGTGGGCAACTCGTACGGTTTCGGGCCTATCTCGGATTTCGGCAAGATCATCGAGGACGCCGCCAAGACCTCCGACAAGGCGGCCATCGAAGGCTGCATCGTCGCGTACGCCGACTACCTCGCGAAGGTCAAGATCGTCTATGAGTGAGCATCCGTGAGCGAGTCGCAGGCGCCTTTTCGCGTCCTGGTCGTCGACGACGACCCGGACATGGGGGCTTACCTAGGGCTGCTGCTCAAGAAGGAGGGCATGCAGGCCGACATCGTCGAAGACGGCGATACCGCGCTCATGCGCGTGATGACCGACCCGCCCGACCTGATCCTGTGCGACGTGATGATGCCGGGCCTGTCCGGTTTCGAGCTCTGCCAGCGCCTAAAGGGCGAGGAGGACACCGCCCTCATCCCGATCGTGCTGGTCACGGGCCTCGAGGACCAGGAGAGCCGGATCAAGGGTATCGAGGCGGGGGCGGACGACTTCCTCTCCAAGCCCGTGAAGCGCGAGGAACTGCTCGCCCGTGTGAAGACCCTCAGGCGCCTGCACGAGACACGCAAGGAACTAGAGCACCGCCGCCTCGCCGCCGAAGTCGAAAGGAAGGAGGCCATCCGCAAGACCTTTTCGCGCTACATCTCGCCGCGCCTGGCCGACCGGATCATGGGCGACGCCGGCAAGTCGGGTGACATCTTCGCCAAGGCGCAGCGCTCCAGTGTAGTGGCGCTTTTCGCCGACCTGCGTGGGTTCACCCGGCTCACCGACCGCACCGAGGTCGGGCGCGTGGTCGAGATGCTGAACGAGTATTTCTCGATCCTGTCCGAGGCGGCCTACCGTCACGACGCCACCATCTTCAACATGGCGGGCGACGCGCTCCTGGTCGGGTTCAACGTTCCGTTCCCGCAGGCGGACCCAGCGGTACGCGCCTGGCGGTGCGCGCAGGAAATGCTGACCCAGTTCGCTCCCGTGGCCGACCGGTGGGAAAGGGAGGTGGGGCTCAAGACCGGGGTGGGCATCGGCATCTGCATGGGTGAGGCGGTCATCGGCAACGTCGGGTCGCCGCACTACATGAGCTACACGATCATCGGCAACCCGGTCAACAGCGCGGCGCGCCTCATGCAGATCGCCCAGCCGTACGAGATCCTGGTGTGCGACAAGGTATACGAAGAGCTGCGCGGGATCGTCCCTGCCGGGAATGTCGAGTCGCGCGGCGACGTCGCCCTGCGCGGACGGGCCGAACCGGTCAAGGTGTTCTGCCTGCGGGTGCCCCTGCCGAACCAAGCGAGCGGGGAGGCATGACATGCGCGTCCTGATCATCGATGATGACGAGGACCTGAGGAATCTCCTCGCGCACTACCTGAAGCAGCAGTGGCCGCACGCCGAGGTCGAGGAGTTCGACCCGCTGGTGCGCGACCTGCCCGGCGACGACTTCCCGCTGGGCGACTACGACGTGATCATCCTCGACTACATGCTCGGCCGCGGCGACGGGTTGGAGTGGCTGCGCGAGTTCAAGGCGCGCATCGACTGCCCGCCGGTCGTCTTCCTGACCGGCGCGGGCAACGAGGTGATCGCGGTGCGCGCGATGAAGTATGGCGCCGACGACTACCTGAGGAAGCAGGAGCTCACGCGCGAACGCCTGCTCAACTCCATACGTGACATCACCGAGAAGAAGATCGAGCGCACGGTCACGCCCGAGGTCGCCGCGCGGCTCGAGGGCCAGACGCTCGGGACGCGCATCACGGTGCCGGGCATCCGGATCCTGCATATGATCGGCGAAGGCGGCATGTCGCGCGTCTACCTCGCTTCGCGCGAGGCCGACGACGAGCCGCTGGTCGTGAAGATACTGAGGAGCGAGATCACCGAGGACAAGAATTCGCTCGACCGCTTCCTCGAGGAGTACTCGCTCATCGAGCGCATCAGCAGCCCACATGTCGCGCGCATTTACGGGCACGGCGTCTCCGAGGGGCACGCGTACCTGGTGATGGAGTTCTTCGACGGCGGCGACCTCAGCCACCGCCTCGACGGCAAGCCCATGGACCCCGAAGTCGCGCTGAAGATCTTCCGCGAGCTGATGTTCGCCCTGGGCGACATCCACGAGACCGGGGTCCTGCACCGCGACCTCAAGCCGCAGAACCTCATGTTCCGCCAGGACGGCAGCCTGGCGATCGTCGATTTCGGCATCGCCAAGCACATCGATGCGGTAGACCGCACCAACCACGGCGAGATCCTCGGCACGCCGCGCTACATGAGCCCGGAGCAGGTGCAGGGTCGTGCGCTCGACCTGCGCACCGACATCTACAGCGCCGGCGTACTGCTGTTCCACATGCTGTCCGGGCAGCACCTATTCGAAGGTGCTTCGGCCGTCGAGGTCGCGCTGCACCACCTGAACACGCCGCCGCCGCCTTTGCCCGAGGGGTTGGAAAAATACCAGCGACTGCTCGACAAGCTGGTCGAAAAAGACCGCGACGCACGCTTCAGGAACGCCGACGAAGTGCTGGGGTTCCTCTCGCGCAAGTTCTACCAGGCCGAGGCTGCCTTGCACTGAGGCAGGGTGGGTGCCTCGGCATCGGCCCGAGCGGAATTGAAATTCCCCGGTCTCACGATTTAGTGCGTTTACGTGGTTGCGCCTTCGCGCAACCGCAAAAACGCACTAAATCGTGAGATTCATGAAAGTCAAAAGCCGGATTGTCCTCCGAGGCGGAGGGCTGCGATCAGGGCAGCGTATTCCAGATGCCTCGCAACTGCTCCGGCAGGTCCTTGGGCGAGAAGGGTTTCGAAATGATCCCCGCCGCGCCCAGCGCCGCCAGTTCGGCGTGGTCCTTGACCGTCGCCTTGGCCGTGATGAATACCACCGGGTAGATCGCGGTATCGGCCTGCTCGCGCATGGCCTTCAGCAGGGTCGGGCCGTCCATGCCAGGCATCATCCAATCGAGCATGACCAGGTCCGGCTTGAAAGCCTTGATGCCCTCGATGGCCTTGAGCGGGTCGCTTTCGATCATGACCGTCATCTTGCCGATGCGCTCGAGCGACATGCGCACGATGCGCTGGATGTCCTCGTCGTCCTCGGCGTAGAACACGCGTTCCAGCGGTTTGGCGGGCATGGGAAGGTCTCCAGGGGGCGCGGATCAGCCGGCGTTGTGGATGGGGAGTTCGAACCAGAAGGAGGTCCCGCCGCCTTCACGATCGCTGAAACCGATGGTGCCGTCCATCAACTCGATCAGGCGCTTGCAGATCGCGAGCCCGAGGCCCGTGCCGCCCTTGGCGCGCGTGTCGGCCGAGTCGGCCTGCGCGAAACGCCCGAAGATCCGGTTGCGGAACGCCTCCGGGATGCCGGCGCCGCGGTCGCTGACCGAGACCACGACCACCCGGGGGCTCGCCTGGCGCACTTCGATATCCACGCTGCCGCCGGTGGGCGAAAACTTCGCTGAATTCGAGATCAGGTTGGTCATGACCTGGAGAAGGCGCTTGCTGTCGCCGTTGACCATGACGTGCGAGCCCAGGCCCTTGGCGGTGAGCGTGACGTTGTAGCGATCCGCGAATCCCTTGTTGAGCTTGATCGACTCGCCCACCATGTCGTCCAGGGACATCGGCTCGGAGAAAAGGGTCAGCTTGCCCGAGTCGATCTTCTCGATGTCCAGGATGTCGTTGATGAGGTCGAGCAGCCGCTGCGCGTTCCGCTCGGCGACCTCGGTAAGCTCGGCCTGATCCTGGTTGAGGTCGCCCACCACGCCGGTGTTCACGAGCTGGAGCGACCCGATGATCGAGGTGAGCGGCGTGCGCAGCTCGTGCGACAGGGTCGAGGTGAATTCCTGCTTGAGGCGGTCCGCCTCGAGTTGCTGCGTGATGTCGCGTCCCTGCGCGATGATGGAAATGATGGTGCCGTCGGGGTTGACCAGCGGGGTCACCGTCCATTCGCAGACCACCTCGATTCCGTCGCGCCGCGGGTTGGTGATGCGCAGGCCCGCCATGGACTCGCGGGACTTGATGAGCTCGCGCCATTTCTCGTCGAATTCGGCGTGGTACGCGGGGAGGATGAGGGTCTTGATCGAGGCGCGCTGTTCGACCAGGTCCGCGGCCGGGTAGCCGAAGAGGTTCTCGGCTTCGCGGTTGACGTCCTGGATCAGCCCCTCGGCGTTGAGTTCGAGCACCGCGATCGGCGAGCGCTCGGCGAACAGTTCCAGTTTCCTGCCGGAGGCCTCGACCTGGCGGCGGACTTCCTCCAGCTCGATCAACTGCCGCTCGAGGCGCTGGTTGAGCTCGGTGTAGTCCTCGGTCAGCCGCCCGTAGGAGACGCGCAATCGGTATCCGGAAACGAACACCTGGTTGAGGCGGTAGGCGATCGCGACGTTGATCGCAAAGAAAATCGGGATCGAGAATGACAGTTCGGTGAACAGACGCGAGCCGAAGGTGACCAGCACTACCTCGAACGGGAACATGACGCCGGCGGCATAGAGCGCGTAGACCCACCAGACAGCCGAGAAGAGCGGCAGTCCGCCGGCCGCCATGCCGGCCAGCACGAACGCTAGGAACACCTGCTGCTCGTCGGTATGGCCGGGAAAGAACACAGCCCCGGCGAATCCCCAGGTGACCCCGCACCCGAGCGCGCAGATCGCGAAGCGCCGCAACCACAAATCCGGTGCCGTATCGCGGTTCCGGGCGTGCTTGTAAGCCAGGACCAGGCCGTAACTTGCGGCGCAGACGAAGACCATCAGCAGCCCCCAGAACAACACCAGTTCGCCGATTTTCGCCGAGGTGGCGAGCTCGTAGGCGAGCACGCTGCCGATGACCA
>JANNWA010000450.1:0-2299 GCA_031408275.1 Pseudomonadota bacterium | reverse complement strand
GAATCCTCGAGCACCGACAGGAATCGCGCGCGCACCCGCTCGCGCACCTGTTCGATCCGGTCGGCAACCGAGTTGCGCTCGCCGAGCTTCCTCTGCCCGCCGCGCTGCCGCACGTACCCGCTGGCGCCCACTCCACGCTCGAGGAGCCAGGCCTCGTAGTCAAAACCGTGGGGATTCACGCTGCCATGGGGGCGCTTGAGCCGCACAGTGAACAGCCACCGCTCGCCCGGATGGACCGCGTAGGGGTCCTCGAGGCCGGCCGCGGCGTCTTCCGCGGCTTGCGCGAGCCCGCTGCGGTACCAGGACAGCAGGATTTTCTTCGGCACCCCGGCATTGCCTCCGGTGACGCCCTCAATGTCGAACTCGAAACGCACGCTGCGCTCGCCGATCGCCGGCAGGCTCGCCACCACCCCGGACACGACGAGGTCGCGCCCTTCGAGTTCCGCGGCAAGGCGGTCGGCCATGCGCAGGTGCGCGCACCCGGCGGCCCAGGCGAAACCGAGCGCAAAAGCGGCTGGCAACACCAGCAGGCGCCGCAGCGGCCGTACAAGGCCGCCAGCCGCATACGCGGCGAGCATCCACAGCCACTCAGGCTGGAATACGGGCAGCGCGGCCTGCTGTTGCAGCCACCAAACACCAACTGCAAAAGCGACAATCGCTGCGCTCATGCCGGGGCCGCGTAGAATCGGGATGCCTTGCTAAACGCTCCCGTTCAATTTCGGCTGACCGCCATACGGCCCATGCCGCGCAAATTCTTCCGCAAATACCTGCCGAGCCACGAGTCGATCCGGGACCACCCCTGGCTGGGACGCTTCGGCCGCCACCTGCATCACCCGAACCTGTGGCACCTGAACCGCGATTCGGTCGCGGGTGGGGTGGCGCTGGGACTGGCCGCGGGGTTGGTGCCGGGGCCGCTGCAGATGCTCGCGGCGCTGATCCTCGCCATACCGCTGCGGGTCAACCTGCCGGTGGCCCTGCTCATGACGCTGTACACCAACCCTTTCACGATCGTGCCGCTGTACCTGCTCGCCTACGGATACGGGAGCCTGCTCCTGGGAGCGAACGGCGAGCCGGTGGCAGTCAAGACCTTCGAGATGGACTGGCTGCACCTCGGCGACTCGATGCAGGCGCTGCTGCACTGGACGGTGTCGCTCGGCCCGCCGCTCGGCGTGGGGCTCATCGCACTTGCCCTGACGCTGGCCGGCATCGGATACTTTGCGGTGAAGGTGGCCTGGCGGGTGCACGTGACGCTCGCGTGGCGCGCCCGCAGGAAACGCCGCGCAGCGAGCAGAGCCTAGAACCATGATCAAGCTCCAACCCACCAGCCTCCCGGTCCGCTTCTATTACGCGTTCCGCAATCCGTTCCTCATATTTCTGGTCGTGCTGGTGGTCGGATCCACGGGTTTCTGGATCGTTTCGGACTACAAGGCCACGGTGCTGGACTGCATCTACATGACTTTCATCACGGTGGCCACGATCGGATTCGGCGAGACCGTGGACCTGTCGCACAGCCCCGGCGGACGCGTCTTCCTCATGGTGATCGCCACGCTGGGCATCGCCAACGTGACCTTCGCCACATCCAAACTCACTGCCTTCATCCTCGAAGGCGACCTCAACGAAGCCCTCAGGAGGCGACGCATGCAGGACCGCATCGACAAGCTCGAGCACCACTACATCATCTGCGGCGTGGGCCGCGTCGGCACGAACGTGGCCCACGAACTGTATGTCACCGACCGGCCGTTCGTCGCCGTCGAGGACGCGCAGGCCGCGATCGAGGTGTTCCATGACAAGTACCCCAAGACGCTCGTGCTGCACGGCGACAGCTCGGACGACGACGTGCTGCGCCGGGCCGGCATCGAGCGCGCCGCGGGCCTGTTTGCGGTGACCGGCGACGACGGCAAGAACCTGCTCATCACGCTCACGGCCAAGCAGCTCAACCCCGCCCTGCGCGTGGTCGCGCGCTGCCACGAGGTGCGCAACATCGACAAGCTGAAGCGGGTCGGGGCGGACTCGATCGTGTCGCCCGACTTCACCGGGGGCATGCGCATCGCCTCGAGCATGGTGCGGCCGGCGGTGGTGAGTTTCCTCGACGAGATGCTGCGCTCCGACAACCGCCTGCGCGTCGAGGAGGTCCACATCCCGGAAACCTTCGAGCGCTGCCAGCTGGGCGAATTCATCAAGGGTTCGCGCGACTACATCCTGCTGGCGGTCCGCGCGGGGGATGATTGGCAGTTCAACCCACCGGCCGACACCCCGATCGGCCCCGGCACCACGCTGGTGGTGATGGTCAACCCCGAGG
>JANNWA010000449.1:0-2224 GCA_031408275.1 Pseudomonadota bacterium | reverse complement strand
GCATGCGACCGGGTGATGTAGTCGCGCGCCCTGAGCTCGTCACGCGGCCCGCCGAGTCCGCGCATGAGCATTTCGCCCATGTACACCATCGCCCGCGCATCGCCTCCCTCTGCCGGGCCGGCGAGTTCCTTGCGTGCGTCGGCGTAGCGCGCCTTGCCGAAAGCTTCCACGCCCTCGGCCATATCGGCTTGGGCAACACCAGGAAATAGGAGTACGCATACGATCAGCATGCGTTGAAAGATGCGCACAAAGACTCCTGACGGTCGGGGTCGAACTTGCTCTAAACGCATACGCCGGCGAATGATTCGCCCGGCGCCCGGTTCCTCGTGCGAATGGTAGCCGAAGAACCCGGCGCGGCTTCGACCTTTCCAGCGACCGCACGAGCGGCGAGCACCTGGCCCTGAGGCAGCCCGGCGATTTTGGCGGTCAACCCGCCATCGCCTCGCCCAGTACGCGGATGTAGTTTCCGCCCATGATGTTCTGCACGTCGGCGTCAGACATCCCCGACTTGGCCAGCGCCTCCGCAATGCGCGGATAGTCGCCGTAGCCCGACAAGGCAGACCTCGGAAGCCCGGAGTGGTCCGTGCCGATGCCGACATGGGACGGCCCGACCGAATCCACGGCTTGGCGCAGCGCATCGGCGAAGGCCTCAGGGTTGCGGGTGAAGACCGGGAAGATTCCAATGACCCCGCCCTTCGCGGCAAGCGCCTTCGCCTGGTCCACATAGATGGCACGCGCATTGTTCTTGCTGTGCTCAGGCACTTCCTTTCGCGCAATGAACCCGTGGGAATAGACCATTGGCTTGGTGGAGATCTCCAATGCATGCTGGATGCCGGCAAAGTTGCAGTGGGCCACGTCCACCAGGATGCCCTGCTTGTTGCACGCGGCGACCAGCTCCTTGCCGAACGCGCTCAGCCCCTTGTGCTTGGGCGCCTGGGTGGAGATGTCGCCCACTTCCGAAATCCGGTAGTGCACGAGCTGCAGGTGGCACAGGCCCATGGTTCGCGCCTCCGGCAGGAAGTCGAGCTTGCCTTCGAGGAAATCCGCGCCTTCGGAGGTAAGTGCGATCGCCGGCTTCTTGTCCGCAACGGCCGCCTTGAGGTCGGCCAGCGTGCCCACTACGCCCAGGCCGTCCTTCCGCGCGCGCGCGACCACGCGGCTCGCCATGCTCTCGAAATACTTGCGCAGCAGCCCCGGATTCGCGTACTCGTCACCATGCACCGAGCTGCCACGAAGCGAAAGCTGGGGAAAATCGGCGATCACCTTCATCGCGACAAGAAGGATCCCGGCCTCGGTCATTTCCTTGCGCAGCCCGTCGCCCTGGTTCAGGTCCCCGTTACCGCCCCAGGCGGCCATCCCCCAGTGGCTGTGCATGTCGGCCGAAAGCAACGGCCTTTGCGCGAACACATGCAGGGGAGACATCAGCGCACAGGAACCCAGTGCGCCGGCGAGGAAGCGGCGGCGAGTCAGCATGGTTTTTCCCATTTCTTCTAGTCGGAAGGGAGCGGGAATTATGCCAGCGCCCCGACTCTGGGCAAATGGTCACTTTGGGTCGCACTGGACAACCGGCTGTACTATTTTGTCCGTCGCCCTGCCGAACGTCCAACCTACCCCTGCGCCAGCCTGTGCCCGTGCTCGCGCACGGTGTGGAAGCCACAGATACGTCTAAAGCGTATAATGACGCTATGTTCACAGTCGCGACCACTCATCGCTTTGAGAAAGATGCGGTGCAGATCTGGTCTGAGGCGGAGATCGATGCATTGATCGCCCACATCTCCGGCGATCCGCACCAGGGCGATCTGATCCCGGGCACCGGTGGGTTGCGCAAGCTGCGGTGGGCGAGAAAGGGCACCGGCAAGCGCGGAGGCGCAAGGGTAATCACTTACGTGATCGACCGAGACGGGCTGGTTTGGCTGCTGACGGCCTATGCAAAATCCGCGCTCGACAACATAAGCGCGGCGACGCTGGTCAAGTTGAAAAAGGAACTCATCGATGGCTAAGACAAAATCCACCGGCAAAGGCAAGACGGGGACCGGACTGCTCCAGGCCGTGCGCGATATGAAGGCGGGGCGCGCGGCGCGCGTGTTCGTGCCTGACGGCAAAGGGCGCGTGGTGCGCTCGGAAGTCGCTCGAGCGCGACTTCTGTCCGGCCTCACGCAGCAGAAGTTCGCATCGTTGCTCGGAGTCTCTCTTCGCACCCTCCAGGAATGGGAGCAGGGACGCA
>JANNWA010000448.1:0-1793 GCA_031408275.1 Pseudomonadota bacterium | reverse complement strand
TCGACCAGCACGAGGTCGGCCACGTGCTTGGTCGCCCAGACCACCGCATCCACGGGCCGGGCGAACGGTTGCACTACGACCCGGTCGTCGAGCCCGCGCACCACCTGCTCGAGGATGGCGCGGCCGGTCGACTGGTCGTCTACCACGACGATGGTGTTCTTCATCGCCGGCAGAATATGGACTTGGGCCGTGCCCATGCTTGCTACCCCCTTTCCGGAACGGGCTAGACTACCTGCGGGCCTCAGGAATGTCTAGCAAGTGCTTGCGAATACAGGACATTTTTCCTCCTTTGGTCAATTCCGTCCTGACCGCAGTGCAGCGTAACGCTGCATCAGCCGGGCTGCCTCCGCCGAATCCTGCGGGACGCCCTCCCCCGCGAGGTACAGGCGGGCCAGCGACTCGTGGGCCTGGATGCCGCCCTGCGCGATCGACCTGCGGAACGACTCGGCCGCCGCCGCCGGATCGCGCTTGACGCCGCCCAGGCCGCGCAACTGGCACTCGCCGTACTCCCGGAGCCCGCCGGAGTGGTTGCGCTCCGAAGACTGGCGGAACAGCCCGCACGCCTGCGCGAGGTCCGGCGCACGGCCGTCGCCTTCGAAAGCGAGCAGGCCGAGATAGAACAATCCCGCGCCAGAGCCTTTCTGCGCGGCAGCCTCGAACATCTGCCGGGCCTTTGCGGGATCCGGCGGATGCCCGGATGCGCCGGTCATGTAGGCGCGCCCCTGTTCCGCGACGCCATCCGGATCGGCTTCGGCGGCGCATCCGGACGCGCACGCATACGCCAACCCGGCGAGGACGAGGGCGAACAAGCGGTGCGCTGGGGCCATGGGAGGCAGGTGGTGCCGGAAAAGGGACTCGAACCCTTACGATGATTAGTCGGCGGATTTTGAGTCCGCTGCGTCTACCAATTCCGCCATTCCGGCATTGCGGGAGGCAAGGATTATCGCATGCTGTCGGACCTTATCGCTTGGCCCGGGCCAAGCGGCGCGCGCGCATCTATATAATGCGCTCCCATGCGCGTCGCAGATTTCGATTATGCGCTTCCCGAAGAGCTGATCGCACAACACCCCGCCGCGCAACGCCGCGCGAGCAGGCTGCTGCGCCTCGACGGCGCCAGCGGGTCGCTCCAGGACCTCACGTTCTCCGACTTTCCCGGCCTGATCGAGTTCCACGACGTGCTCGTTCTGAACGACACGCGCGTCATCAAGGCGCGGCTCGCGGCGCGCAAGGACACCGGCGGCAAACTTGAAGTGTTCGTCGAGCGCATGCTCGGCACGCACGAGGCATTCGTCCTGATCCGCTCCAACCACCCGACCGCCATCGGCGCCACGATCAACGTCGGCGACGCGGTGACCGCCACGGTGCTCGGCCGCGAGCGCGACCTGTACCACCTGCGCTTCTCCGAGCCGGTGGACGCCGTCCTCGAATACCACGGCTCCGTGCCGCTGCCGCCCTACATCACGCACGTACCGGGTCCCCAGGACGTCGAGCGCTACCAGACCGTGTACGCCGAGAGGCCGGGCGCGGTCGCCGCGCCGACCGCCGGCCTGCACTTCGACATGCCCATGCTGGATGCGCTGGCCGGCCGCGGCGTGAAGATCGCGCGCGTGACCTTGCACGTCGGCCCGGGCACGTTCCAGCCCGTGCGCGCCGAAAATGTCGCCGACCACCAGATGCACAGCGAGCGCTACAACGTCCCGCAATCGACCGTCGACACGATCGCCGCCGCCCGCAAGGTCGGCGGGCGGGTGATCGCGGTCGGCACGACCGCGCTGCGCGCGCTCGAAAGCGCG
>JANNWA010000447.1:0-10172 GCA_031408275.1 Pseudomonadota bacterium | reverse complement strand
ATCGCCGCGCGGCACGAGCAGGTTCAGCACGACCACACCCATGGGCATCGCGACCAGCAAAGCGGTCGCCAAAGCACAGCTGCTCAGCCACGAAAACTTGATCCGCAACAAAGGAATTGCCCGCCCGGTGGATAAACTCATCAAAGGAGACTTGAACTCATAGGCAGAAAAGCCTTGAAAATCCGGAAGATCTTATCAGCGCCCCTTGACGCGAACAACTAAAATGGGAATGATTATCATCCAGTGAACGCGCCCGCCCCCGATCCCGTCCTTGAAGTCCGCAGCCTCGAGCATGCCTATGGCAGTCACGAAGTGGTCTGCGGCCTGTCGTTCGCGCTCGCCCGCGGGACCATCGGGTGCATCCTCGGCCCGAGCGGCTGCGGGAAAACCACGCTGCTGCGCTGCATCGCCGGATTCGAGCCGGTCAGCGCCGGGGAGATCCGGCTGGGCGGCATGGTGGTGTCCTCTCCCGGCCGCCTCGTCCCGCCCGAGAAACGCCGCATCGGCATGGTGTTCCAGGATTACGCGCTGTTTCCGCACCTGACGATCGCGGACAACATCGGCTTCGGACTGCGCGCACTGGGTGCGGGTGAACGCAGGGCGCGCGTTGCGGAACTGGTCAAGCTGGTCGGACTGGGCGGGTCGCCCGACGCCTTTCCGCACGAAATCTCCGGCGGACAGCAACAGCGCGTCGCACTCGCGCGCGCCCTCGCGCCCCGGCCCGACCTGCTGCTGCTGGATGAGCCGTTCTCCAACCTCGACGTGGACCTGCGGGAGCGCCTGTCACTCGAGGTGCGCGAGATCATCAAGGCGAGCGGTGCGACCGCGGTGATGGTGACGCACGACCAGCACGAAGCCTTTGCCATGGCCGACGAGATAGGCGTGATGAACGAAGGCCGGATCGAGCAGTGGGACAGCGCCTACAACCTGTACCACCGGCCGTCGAGCCGCTTCGTCGCCGACTTCGTGGGCCAGGGCGTATTCCTGCCCGCGCGGGTCTTGAGCGACCACCAGGTCGAGATCGAACTCGGCGTGCTGAACGGCTCGATCCCGGACCACTGCCACATGGGGTGCGCCCAATGTGGCAAGGGCTGCACGGCGGACGTGCTGCTGCGGCCGGACGACATCATCCACGACGACACCTCGGCCATGCAGGCGGAGGTCGTCCACAAGGCGTTCCGCGGCGCGGAGATCATGTACACGCTCAAGCTTGGCAGCGGGAGAAAAGTGCTCGCGCTGGTGCCCAGCCACCACAACCACGCCCTCGGGGAAAACATCGGCATTCGCCTCGACGTGGATCACGTGGTGGCTTTCAGCCCCCCTCCTCCCGCAGGCTGAACACCACCGGGACGTCGAGCGTGAATCCCTTGCCGCGCAGCGCGGCGGGAACCGGGGCCTGCCCCTTTGCGCGGCGGATCATTTCAAGCGCCTGCTGGTCGAGCACCTCGAAGCCCGAGGATTTCCTGACGAGGATCGACGCGATGTTGCCGTCGGTGCCGATCACCATTCGAACTTCCGCCTGCCCTTCCCAGTTGTTGTCCATCGCGATGCGCGGATAGCGCTTGTAGCGCCGCGCGGCGGTAATGATCGCGATCCGGTATTGGCCCACCGTCACTGCATCGGGCGCCTCCCCCGCCGCAGGAGGAGCGGACGGCGCAGCCGCGGACGGATTGGCTGGCGCCGGGGGTACGGGCGGGACCAGGTCGGCAGCCTGGGGCGCAACGACCGGTGCCTGAACGGATGGGGAAGACATGACCGGCGCCGGAACGGAGAGCACGGGTTGCGGGCTCGGTGCGGGCGCGGGCTTGGGCACCGGCCGGGGGTTCGCGTCCTGCCTGGGCCGGACCGGAGCCTCGACCAGCGGCGGGGGCTCGGCCACGGGCCGTGGCTCGGCCAGGCGCGCAACGATCGGCACTGGCGGCACGGGCCGCGACCGCGACGATTCGAGCAAACCGGGAAGCACGAACAGGATCAGCGCATGCGCGGCAAGCGAGGCCGCGACCGCGATGCCGAACCTGCGGTCGCGGTCGTCAGGTGCGTGGACGCCCCGCGCGGACCCGGTCGCCAAAGTCCGTCACCCGGCGCCGCGCGGCGCCGCTACTTCGCGACGCCGAGCAGGCGCCAGACTTTCTCGGGCGTGATCGGCATCTCGATGTTTTGCACGCCGGTGTGCTTGAGCGCGTCGAGCACCGCGTGCACTACCGCCGGCACCGCGCCGATGGTGCCGATCTCGCCGCAGCCTTTCACGCCGAGCAGGTTGGTCTTGCACGGCACGCTCTCGTCGAACACGTTGGTCATGGGCGGGAGGTCGTCGGCGCGGGGCACGCAGTAGTCCATGAGCGAGCCCGTGAGCAGCTGGCCGCTGTCGTCGTACACCGCCTGCTCGAAGAGCGCCTGGCCGATGCCCTGGGCGATGCCGCCCTGCACCTGGCCAGCCACGATCATGTGGTTGATGATGCGCCCGATGTCGTCGGCGCTGGTCATGCGCACGACCTGAGTCACGCCGGTGTCCGGGTCGATCTCCACCTCGGCCACCTGCGCGCCGTTGGGCCAGGAGGGCGCGGACGGCGTCTCGGTCGCGGATACGCGAATGTATTTTTCCGGCCGGCGCCCGGCGAGTTCAGCGAGCCCCACGGCACGATCGGTGCCGGCGATGCCGAACCGCCCGTCGCGGAACTCGATGTCCGCGGCAGCCGCCTCGAGGGCTTCGGCCGCGAGTTCCTTGCCGCGCACGATCACCTTGCGTCCGGCGGACACGACAGCCGACCCGCCGACGAACGCCGAGCGCGATCCAACGCTGCCCACGCCGTTGGCCTGGTCCGTGTCGCCCTGCACGATGCGGATGGTTTTTGCCGGAATCTGCAACACCTCGGTGATCAGCTGGACGTAACTGGTCTCGATCCCCTGCCCCATGGCCATGGTGCCCGAGAAGACCGTCACCGTGCCGTCCGCGTCGACGCGGATGTCGACCGTTTCGGTGGGCAGGGCGCCCGTCCATTCGATGTAGACGGCCAGTCCCCGGCCGCGCAGTTTCCCGCGGCGCTTCGATTCCTCCGCCCGCGCCGCGTAGCCCTTCCAGTCCGACTCCTCGACCGCGCGGTCGAGGATGCGCGCGAACTCGCCGGCGTCGTAAACGTCGCCAAGCTGGGTGCGGTAGGGAAAGGCGCCCGGTGCGATCAGGTTGCGCTTGCGGATCTCCACCGGATCGATGCCCATCTCGCGCCCCGCCTTTTCGATGAGGCGCTCCATGAGGTAGTTCGCTTCCGGCCGTCCCGCGCCGCGATAGGCGCCGCTGGCCATCGTGTTGGTGAGCACGCCCTGCACGTGGTAGTCGATCACCGGTACCTGGTACACGGTCGTCTGCACTTTCGGCCCGAGCAGCAACGGGATCATCGCCGTGGATCCGACCGGCACCGAGCCGAAGTTGGCGAGCATCTCCATCTTGAGCGCGAGGATCCGCCCATCGGAGTCGAGCGCAAGCTTCGCCTTGTAAAACTGGTCCCGCCCCGCGTGGGAGGCGAGGAACTCCTCGCTGCGGTCGGCCCGCCACTTCACCGCCCGGCCGAGCTTTTTCGCGGCGTAGCACGCGACGGCATCTTCCGGGTAGAGCCCGGTCTTCATGCCGAACCCGCCGCCGATGTCGCCGACCACCACCCTGAACTGCGCGGGCTTGGCGTTGAACACCGCGGCCAGGGATTCCCGGGTGCCGCTGGGCTGCTGGGTCTGGGTGTGGATCGTCCAGCGGTCGTTTTCGAATACCGCGGTCGCGCTGCGCGGTTCGAGCGCGTTGGCGATCAGCCGCTGGTTGTGGAGTTCGATCTCCGTTACGTGCGCCGCGCCCGCAATCGCCGCGGCGGCCGCCTGTGGGTTCCCGTAACGCGACTCGGCCGAAATATTCCCGGGTGCGCCCGCAAAGACCTGCGGCGCGCCGGGTTCGATCGCCTTGCGCGGGTCGACTACGCAGGGCAGTTCTTCGTAATCAACGGACACCAGTTCGGCCGCGTCCTGCGCCTGCTCGCGGGTCGCGGCGACCACTGCAACCACCGGATGGCCCGCGTAGTAAGCCGTGCCGTCGGCAAGCGGGGTGCGCAAAGGGGCGGCCATGGGCGCGCCGCCGGCCTGCTTGAACAGCGGCGGGAACGGGATATGTCCCAAGCCGTCGCGTTTCAGGTCGGCCATGGTAAAGACGCCGAGCACGCCCGGCGCGGCGGCGGCGGCGGCGGTGTCGATGGCGGCGATCCTGGCATGCCCATACGGTGAGCGCGCGAGGACGAGCCAGGCCTGTCCCGGTGCGACCCGGTCGTCGCTATAGAGGCCCTGCCCGGTCAGGAGGCGATCGTCCTCGATGCGTTTTTGCGAGCGTGAGGCTCCGAAGCGCGCGGAATCCGGGTCGAACTGGACTGCGGGTGTGTTCATGGACTTGCCCTGAAATCGACAGCGGCCCGCTCAGGGCCGCAGATTGTGCGTTGCAATGGCCTGCTTTTCCCCCGACCGGCCTACCCCTTAGGATACGAGTCCGACCCAACAGATCCTGCAAAACTGGAAGTATACCTTTCATGGATTCCCGCGCCGCCCGGGTTGGGATCCCGGAGCATCCCCCCGGACGGTGGGAATAAATCGCACCGATATTCTGTTAACCCCGTGCATTACTTCACGTTTTCAACTAGTTCAATGACAATTGCTTTATCTTTTCATACACATTTGCGGTAGCATTGAGGCCTATGAACAGCATCAGTCAACGCGACCTTTTCCTGCCGCCCCCCAAGGCGGATTCGCAGACTCAGGCCCATGAGCTGGTCAGGTATTGGCGTGCCATCAACCGCCACAGGCTCGGCATTGCCCTGCTGGTGGTAGCGGTGGGCGTGCTGGCCTCGATTTATGCAGCCAGCCTCCAGCCGATTTACCGCGGCACGGCTACCGTCCTGCTCGACCCCACCAAGAAGAAATCCGTCACGAACGAGGAAATCTACGAGTCCTATACGTCCACGCCGCGCGACTATTACCTGACCCAGGTCGAGATCCTGAAGTCGCGGGACTTCGCCGAACGGCTCGTGCGCGTGCTGAACCTGACAAAGCACCCCGCCTATGACCCCCGCCAGCAGCGCCAGGACCAGGGATGGGTCGGTTCGCTGCTGGAGAAATTCAAGCCCGCATCGACTGGCGACACGAAGCCACCGGCGGCCGACAGCACGGCCAATGAAGATGACATCCGCGAGGGCGTCATCTCCAGTGTGATGGGTGGCATATCCGTTGTCCCGACCCGCAACACCCAGCTCATCAAGGTCAACTTCGAAACGAGCGACCCGGTGCTCGCGGAGCGCGTGCCGAACGCGCTGGCGATGATCTACATCGTCGCCGATCTCGAATCCAAGACCGGTGCCGCACGCCAGTCGATGTCTTTCCTGTCCGATCAGGCCACCAAGCTGAAGAGCCAGCTTGCGGACTCGGAGCGCGAACTGCAGCAATTCCGCGAAAGCCAGAAGATCGTAGTCACCAAGGGCATGACGCTGTCCGAAGCGACGCGGCGGCTTGAAACCCTGACGGTGTCGCTCGAAGACGCCAGGAAGAAGCGCTCGGACGCCGAGCAGCTGTACAAGCAGGTGAGCACCGCGGCGCGCGGCCCGGCCGGCGACGCGCTGGAAACCCTGCCCGTGCTCCAGAAGGACCCGGTCCTGCAGCGGCTCAAGGAGACCGAGGCCGAAGCCGAAAGAAAGGCGAGCGAGGCATCCAAGCGGTACGGCCCGGAGCATCCGCGCATCGTGTCCGTGCAGTCGGACCTGAAAGTCGCGCGCGACGCCGTGCGCCGCCAGATCGCCGCGGTCGCCGAGTCCGTGGCGAAGGAATACGAAATCGCCAAGGCGAATGAGGCGGCTGCCACCCAGGCCCATGCACGCGCGACGGTCGAGGCGCAGGTCTTCAACCGCACCGAATTCCCGCTGACACGGCTCGAGCGCAATGTCGAATCGAACCGCCGCCTGTACGAGGCTTTCCTGCAGCGCGCCAACGAAGTCCGCGTAGGCGACATCCAGCAGCCGATCGCGCGCATCATCGACCTGGCGCGCACGCCCTCCGCCCCCTCAGGCCCGGACAAGCGCCGGATCGTGTTGCTGGCGATGTTCGGGGCGCTGTTCGCGGGCGTCGCGATCGCCTTGTTCCTGACCCTGCTCGACAAAGGCATCAAGACCGGCCTCGACCTGGAGTCCCGGCTCGAGGTCAAGGCCGTGGGTGTGCTGCCGCGCATGAAGTCGACGCCGGACGCTCCACTGGACCGCATGGTGGTCGACGACAACTCGAACACGTTCTCAGAAGGCATCCGCACGATCCGCAGCGATGTGCAGTTGTCCACCCTCGACTCGCCGCACAAGACGGTGCTGGTGACTTCGACGATCCCGGGCGAAGGCAAGACCACCGTCGCCTGCAACCTGGCCTTTGCCTTCGCGCAGGTGAAGAAGACGCTGCTGATCGAAGCCGACATGCGCAGGCCGAAGGCCGCCCGCGCGCTCAAGCTCGAGCTGGGCCGCCCGGGCCTGTCCGAATTCGTGTCCGGCGACATTGGCATCGAGCAATGCGTGCACCCCGTCGAAGGCACGGGGCTCTACGTGCTGCAGTCGGGCAAGATCCCGCTCAACCCGCTCGAAATGCTGTCGTCGCAGCGCTTTGCCGACGCGATGGAATCCCTCAAGGCCATGTTCGATGTGATCGTGATCGACAGCCCGCCGGTGGAACTGGTCAGCGATTCGATGGTCCTGTCGCGCTTCGCCACTGCGGTGCTGTTCGTGGTGAAGGCGGACCACACGCCCTATCCCCTCGCACGCCACAGCCTGATCCGGCTGCGCCGCGCCGGCGCCCCGGTGCTCGGCGCCGTGCTCAATTACTTCGACGTCGAGAAGGCGCACCGCTACTACGGCGACTACAGCAGCTTCGGCACGGAGTACTACTACCGCAATTACGGCTACCAGAACCGTCCCGTCGAACAGGCCGTGCGGCCGAAGCTCCCTACGGCCTAGCGCATCACGCGTTGTCCGGTCGCGCCGCCTCCTGCGCCGCGCAATAGAGCGAGGCCCAGGCAAAAGCGAGCAACTGCATGAAGGTCAGCGCGTTGGCCGGGATCTGCAGGTTGAAATCCACCGAGCTGTGGATCATCAAGGCGAGGATTCCCATCATCGCCGCGAACGAAATGCCGCGCATGACCGGGTCCTGGCGCACGTACTGAGCGCGCAGCGCCGCCACAAAGGACATCGATACCATCAGCCCTAACAGGGCGATGCCGATCAGCCCCGTCTCTGCGGCGAATTCCAGGTAGTCGTTGTGAGCGTGGGTATAGGAGTAGAAGGTGCCTTCGCTGCTATAGCGCGGGAACACCGCCGGAAAAGACCCCAGGCCCGCCCCGAAGACCGGGTAGTCCTGCCACATGCGCAGGGCATATCCGGCAACCTCGTCGCGATCCTCGCCCTTCATCGTCGTCTGGCTGATGCTCTCCACCACGCGCTCGGTGCCGAAATACGCGCCCACGATGAACACGTCGATCGCGATCAGGCTGACCAGCAGGACGACCATCGAACGCGTGGCTTTCTTCGACAGGACAAGGCCAATGACACCGGTCGCGAAGAGACTGATGAAGAAGGCGCTGTTGCCCATCCTGGAACGGCTCAGCACGAGCGCGATCACCATCGTGACGAGTAGCAGCCGCAGCCCCATTTTCGGGGTGATGATCCATTGGGCCGCGCCCCTGAAGAAATGCCCCCACGACTGCGCGCGCCCGCCCGAAAGGCTCGCAATGAGCACCCCGATCCCGACCGACAGGCACATCACCATGTATCCCGCGTAGTGATTGCGGTTGACGAAGGTGCCGGCGGCAGCGACGCCCCCGCCCTGCAGGCTGGCGAACGCCCCGTACAACGCCTGGCCCGTGCCCGAAAGGATCAGCGCATAGGTGGCGAGGCGTACCCGGTCGCGATCGCGCAGCAGCACGAGGCTCAATGCGAAGAACACGACGTACGCCGTGCTCCTGCACGCGCCGTCCAGCGTGCCGTAAAGATCGAGGGTGATCGGCGCCACCGCAATCGTCAGGGGAAACGCAGCGGCAAGGTGCCATCGCGCGGCCTCGGGCGAAAGGAAACCAAGCAATCCGATCGGCAACGGGAGCAGCTGCAGCCACACATACGCAAGCCAAGCAGCCGCGCAGAGCAACATCGGCCACGCGCTCCAGAGGACGGGGCCGGCAGCGAATTTACCCCGCGCGAAGCCCGCGAGCCACGCCATCGCCAGGAGCAGGACCCAGAGCTCGAGCACGGCGACCGACCACGCACGGTTGCTGCCCAACGGGACGGGCGCCCACACCAGCAGCAACAAGTAGAACGCGAAAATCCAGCGCGTGCCGTCCGGCCGGCGCTCCACCCTTACGGCCTTGCGCCGGACAGGAACTCAGCCGGCCTGGGCCATGTCCGGTGCTCTAGCAAGGACTGCCGACGCACCCTCCCCCGCCTCCAGATGAAACGGGGGGGAGAAAGACTGCGGGCGGCAGGCTTGGCGGAGGAGGCGCCGCCTGGGCCACGGTAACGGGCTGGGGCGATTCGTTCGGCGTTGGGGCTGGGGCCGTGCTCGGACCGGCCGCAGTCGCGGGCAAACTCGCCAGTTCAGCGACAACCTCAGCGCTGCGCGACGAAGTGGCCAGGACATCTGTAAACGCCTGTTGCAGCGAGCGGGGCGCGTCGGCCAAGCCACCCTGGATGGAGGGTTCCCCAGGTCGCCACGACCTGAACTTGTCCGCTGACAGGACAACCGGCGGGCTATCGGGGGGCTGCACCGACACCTCGCCGGACAGTACGGCAGCCGAGCCTGTACGCAGTTGCTTGCTGTCGACTTCCACAACGAAAGCCGCCATGCCCTTGTTGACGACGGCGATATACGCGTCCCCGGCCGTGACCCCCAGCGCAGCGGCATTGCCGGTCGGAACGTCCCAGGTGACAAAACTCATTTTCCCGGTCACCAGGTTGAGCGGTGCTATCGGCGCCTCCGGGCGGGAGGCTTGAGCGGCGGAGATTCGAAGCGTCGAATTCTCCCCTAGGGAGGCGTACACGCCTTCTGAGAACAAGAGGCCCACCTCGCCGCCCGCGTTCGTGTTGATCACCGTGCCGGGACCGAACGTGTCGCCGATCCTGGCCTCGGCCTGCACGCCGTTACGGGTGATGAATACCTTGCCGGACACCAGGTTCAGCTGCCCGTCGAGGGACAGCGTGGTCGTGCTCGAAGGCGCCCCTTTCTCCGCGGCCTCCGCCATGGACAGCGCGGCCCGGATCGCGGCCGACTGCACGTCGACAGGCGTGCCGGATCCCTCCACGGTCGCCCGGGACGCAGTAACGATCGCCTGGTACGCCGCCGGCGCGGCTGCGAGCGGCAGTGGCGGGGACAGGGGAACCCGGGGTTGCCAGCTGGCAAACTGGTCGGCAGCCACCTCGGGAATCCGGCCGGAAGGCGTCTGGATCGCGATCGCGCCTATAGTCGCCGCAGCCCAGCCGCGCTCCTTCTCGTCACGCGCGATCTCCACCACGAACGCCGTGACGTCCTTGCTCAGGATGCTGACCGAAGCACTCCCGGCACCGATGCGCAATGCGGATGGGTTGTCCGTGTGGATGGCCCCCGTGACCACGCGCATCCGGCCGTACTCCAGCAGGAGGTTCGCCCGGCTTGCCTTCACGTTCGCCGTATCGAATTGATAGGAGTCGATGCGCAGGACGGAATCCCCGCCCAGCGTCACGCTCTGGCCGTCGGCGAACAGCAGCACGGCCTCGCTCCCCGCACCGGCCCTGATCGTGACGGGGGGGCCGAGCAGGTCGCCGGGCTTCGCGGGCACTTCACGCGCGTTGCCCCTGCGGATGAACACCGGCCCGGTCATCGACTTGAGGAATCCGCTGGTCACCGCAGCCTGCGCCTGGGCGGCCGGGGAGACCGCAAACTGGGCCGCCATGCAGGCACCCCAGATCAACGCCAGAAAGCCGAATTTTTTAATACCAGACATCGCCGCATTCCTAATGTTTTTGCGCCGCCGGATTCGCCGCTTCGTCGATTTTCCGGCACGCTGCACCAACCCCCATATGATAGTCCTTCATGCCGCAAATCAGTTCCAGCCGCCCGAAACTTTTCACAATCTCAATGATTTTCGCGGAGTTATG
>JANNWA010000446.1:0-2101 GCA_031408275.1 Pseudomonadota bacterium | reverse complement strand
TGCAGGATCTGGATGCAGCGGCGGATCTCGTCGTCGCGGCCGATCACGGGGTCGAGCTTGCCGGCGCGCGCGCGCTCGGTGAGGTCCATCGTGTATTTCTTCAGGGCCTCGCGGTTCCCTTCGTCGGCCTGTGACTGCACGTTCTGCCCTCCCCTGACGGCTTCGATGGCGGCTTCCAGCGCTTTCTTCGTCGCGCCGGCAGCCTTGAGCAGCTTGCCCGTTTCGCCCTTGTCGTCCGCGGCTGCCAGCAGGAACAGTTCCGAGGCTATGTACTGGTCGCCGCGCTTTTGCGCCTCCTTGTCGGCCACATTGAGCAGCTGGGTGAGGTCGCGCGAAACCATGACCTCGCCAGGCGCGCCTTCGACCTTGGGCAGCCTCCCGATCGCCTGGGTAAGCGAGGCCTTGAGGGCCGCCGGGTTGGCCCCGGCCTTCTGGAGGATGGACCCGATCGACCCGTCGGCTTGAGTGAGCAGGGCCGCCAGCAGGTGCACCGGCTCGATGTACTGGTGGTCGTGGCCGAGGGCGGCGCTCTGCGCGTCGCCGAGGGCCTCCTGGAGCTTGCTGGTGAATTTTTCGATGCGCATATGCCTGAATTCCTGAATGGTTGACAGGCAGATGGGGGCTTGAAGCCCCATTTCAACCGGCCCGGCGCGCGCCGACGTTGATTCAGGTCAAGCCCAGACCCGGTAGGTCCAGAAACCGAGGAACGTAAAAGCGAGCGATCCCAGCAGGTGCGCCGCCGAGTGCAGGAACGCCGGGGCGTACTGCGCAGCCATCAGCAACTGGACCGACTCGGCCGAAAACGTGGAAAACGTGGTCAGCCCGCCGAGGAATCCTGTAATGCACAGCAGCCGCCACTCCGGGGCCATCGATGAGTTGGCGGCGAAATACGCCACTGCAACCCCGACCAGGTAGCCGCCCACCAGGTTGGAGGCCAGAGTCCCGAGCGGGAGCGCTGGCACAACCGGGTTGAACCAGGTCGAAAACATCCAGCGCAGCCACGCGCCGAGCGCCGCCCCCACACCTACGGCAAGGAAAGCCGAGCCGGTCATTTCCAGCGCTCCGCCGCCGAGTCGTCAGTCGCCTTGGCCTCCACCCAGCGCCCGCCTTCGGGCGTCTCCTCCTTCTTCCAGAACGGCGCCTGGGTCTTGAGGAAATCCATGATGAACTCGCACGCCGCAAAGGCGTCGCCCCGGTGGCCGCTGGCGACCGCGACGAACACGATCTGGTCGGTGGGCGCCAGCCGCCCGAAGCGGTGGATCACGGTGCAGTCGAGCACTTCCCAGCGGGCGCGGGCCTGCTCGACGATGCCGTTCAATGCCTTCTCGGTCATGCCGGGATAGTGCTCGAGCGTCAGCGTCGCCACGCCCGCACCGTCGTTCACGTCGCGCACCACCCCGACAAAGCTCGCCACCGCGCCCACCTTGGGATTCCCGGCGCGCACTGCGGCAATCTCGCGACCGGCGTCGAAATCCTCAAGCTGGACGCTGATCTTCACTCTACCCGCCCGTCACTGGTGGAAAAAACGCCACTTCATCCCCGCCCTTGATGGCCGTTGCGGCTGGGACCATGTCCTGGTTGACCGCCATGCGCACCGGGCGCCCCTCGGCGAGCGCCGACTGCCACGCGCCGCCGCGGCCGATGAGGTGCGAGCGCAGCGCGCCAAGCGTCGCTGTTTCGCCCGGAAGGTCGACCTCTTCGGACCCCTTGCCCAGTTGCTCGCGCAGGCTGGCGAAATAGAGAACCTTCACCTTCAACGGTAGAGCTCCGCAAAAGACAGGAACCTGACCCGGTCACCCTTGCCGATCGACTGGCTGGCCGGATTGTCGACGAGGCCGTCGGCCCACGCCGTCGAGGTCATGACGGCCGAATCCTGCGAGGGATAGAGGTCGAGCCCCCCGGCCGCATTCCATTTCACGCGCAGGAATTCGCGCCTCGCGTCGGGCTTGTCCCAGGCGAAGTCCGCCCGCGCGTCGATCACCCGGGGTGCCACGTGCGCGATCCCCTGGGTCTTGAGCAGGAACGGCCGCACGAAGATCAGGAAGGTCACGAACGAGGACACCGGGTTACCGGGCAGCCCGATGAACGCCGCGTCCTTAAC
>JANNWA010000445.1:0-4350 GCA_031408275.1 Pseudomonadota bacterium | reverse complement strand
CCGTATACCTCCGCGTTATGCGCCCCGAGCGAAGGGCCGGTGGAGCGGATGGCGCCCGGCGTGGCCGACAGGCGCGGGACCACGCCTGGCATTTTGACGCTGCCGAAGTCCTGGTCCGGGACCGAGGCCAATGCGCCGCGCTCGATTACGTGCGGATCGGCGGCGATCTGCGCGTTGGTGTAGATGGGCGCGACCGACACGCCGGCGGCGTTGAGCTTCTCGAGCACTTCGGGCAGCGGCCGCTCGCCCACCCATGCGGCGGCGATCGCGTCGATCTCGGTGCGATGCGCCACGCGTGCCGCGTTCTTCGCAAAATTCGGGTCCTTGAGCAGTTCCGGTCTGCCGATCAGTTCGGCGAACCGGTCGAAGATGTTCGGCGTGGCGCAAGTAAAAGTCACCCAATGGCCGTCCGAGGTGCGGAACACGTTGGCCGGCGCCACATAGGCGTTGTCATTGCCGATGCGCTCGTGGACGACACCGAGCTGGTCGTGCTCGATCGGCAGGACTTCCATGAGCTTCATCATCGCTTCGGTGGCCGACAGGTCGATTTCCTGCCCGGGCGAGTCCGGGCGCATGAGGCGGTCGTCCAGCGCTGTGAGGATGCCAACGGCGCCGAACACGCCGGCGATCGGGTCGCCGATCGGGTAGCCCGGGTGCAGGGGCGGGCCGTCGCGCTCGCCGGTGATGTAGGTGAGCCCGGAGTACGCCTCGAACAGCCGCGCGAATCCGGGAAAGCTCTTGTACGGGCCGGTCTGGCCGAAGCCGGTCAGGCGCAGGATGGTCAGCTTGGGATGCGCCGCCCACAGGGTTTCCTTGGCGAGGCCCCAGCGGTCGAGCGTCCCCGGGCGGTAGTTCTCGATCAGCACGTCGAAGCGCGGCAGCAGCTTGAGGAACAGCGCGCGACCGTCGTCCTTCCTGAGGTCGAGCGTGATCGCCTTCTTGTTGCGGTTGGTGACTTTCCAGATGAGCGGCTTGCCGTCCTTGTGCGGGGGCAGGGCGCGCAGCGGGTCGCCGCTGCCGGGCAGTTCGACCTTGAGGACCTCCGCGCCGAAATCGCCCAGCATGCCTGCGGCGAAAGGCCCCGCGATGACGTTCGAGATGTCGAGGACGCGCAGGCCCTCGAGCGGAGCATTGGCTGGTGCGGTCATTGTCCGTCCCCGAACCCGAGGCCGTGCTGCTTCAGGCGGGCGATTCCCGCGGCGTCGAAACCCCAGTCGGCCAGTGCGGCGCCGCCGCCTTCGCCGCGCTCGGGGGGCTTGCGTTTAACCTCGCCGGGCGTGCGCGAGAATTTCGGGGCAGGTGCGGGTTGCTTGACTCCGCCGACTTCGATAAAGCTTTTGCGCGCCACGTTGTGCGGGTGCTGATAGGCCTCGCTCCAGGTGAGCACGGGCGCAAAGCAGGCGTCCGATCCTTCAAACACCGCGCACCATTCGTCGCGTGTCTTCGACTTGAAAGCGGCCGCATACCGCTCGCGCAGCCGGGGCCATCCGGCGCGGTCATGCTGCTTGGGGAGGTCTTCGCCCGCGATGCCGAGCCTGTCGAGGAGGTCGGCGTAAAAGCGCGCTTCGATCGATCCGATGGAAACGTGCTTGCCGTCCTTGGTCGCGTAGGTTTCGTACCAGGGCGCACCGGTGTCGAGGTGGTTGACGCCGCGCTCTTCCTTCCAGCGTTTGGCCGCGAGCATTCCGTGGAACATCGTGGACAGCAGCGAGGCGCCCTCGCACATCGCCGCGTCGACAACCTGCCCTTTGCCGGAGCGCTGCGCCTCGACCAGCGCGGCCGCGATGCCGAAGGCGAGCAGCATGCCGCCGCCGCCGAAGTCGCCGACCAGGTTCAGCGGCGGCACCGGCCCCTCGCCCGCGCGGCCGATGTTGGCCAGGGGGCCGGCGAGCGCGATGTAGTTGATGTCGTGGCCCGCGCGCGGCGCCATCGGGCCGTCCTGGCCCCAGCCGGTCATGCGCCCGTAGACGAGCCGCGGATTCTTCGCGAGCGCCACGTCCGGGCCCACGCCGAGCCGCTCCATGACGCCGGGCCGGAAGCCCTCGATCAGCGCGTCGGCTTTCCCGATCAGTTCCAGGGCCGCCTGCGCGCCGTCCTTCGATTTCATGTCGAGCGTGACCGAGCGCCGGCCGCGCATCATCGTGTCGTACCAGCGCTCGCGATTGAGGCCGAGGTCCGCAGAGCCCGCGCGGTCGATGACGATGACGTCCGCGCCCATGTCGGCGAGCATCATCCCGCAGAACGGGCCGGGCCCGATGGCTTCGAATTCGACGACTTTGATCCCGGAAAGGGGCCCCATCAGATCACTCCCGATTGTTTGAGCTGCTGTTGCTCGGCTTCGCTCAGCGCGAGCCACTCTCCGTAGACCTCCGCGTTGTCCTGGCCGATCGCGCCGCCGGTGCTGCGCACCTTGCCCGGATCGTTCACGAATCGCGGCACCACGTTCTGCATGCGCACGCTGCCGAAGTCCGCATCCGGCACCGAGGTGATCGCGTCGCGCGCCTGCATCTGCGGGTCGGCGAACACCTGGTCGATCGAGTAGATCGGCGCGATCGTGCCCTGTGCCTTGCGGAACGCCTCCAGCACCTGGTCGAGCGTCTGCGTCGCGCACCAGGCGGCGAAAATCGAATTCAGTTCGTCCATGTGCTGCACGCGCGAGCCGTTGTTCGCGAAGCGCGGATCCTCGACCAGGTCCGGGCGGCCGATAGCGCGGCAGTTGTTGGCGTAGAGCACGTTGGTCGAGCCGGCCAGCGACACCCAGCGGTTGTCGCTGGTGCGGTATACAGCGGCGGGGGCGGAGTACTGGTTGGCGTTGCCCGAGCGCTCCCTGACCGCGCCGAGCTGGTCGTGTTCGATCGCGAGGAACTCCAGCAGGCGCAGCGTCGCTTCGGTCATCGAGAGGTCGATCTCCTCGCCCGGCGCATCCCGGTCCATCGCGCGCTTCCATAGCGCGGTCATGATGCCAAGCGCGCCGAACACGCCGCCGACCGCGTCGCCGATCGGGTAGCCCGCGTGCATCGGCTCGCCCTTGGGCTCACCGGTGATGTAGGTGAGGCCGCCCATCGCCTCGAAGATCCGCGCGAAACCCGGGCGGTCCCGGTATGGGCCGGTCTGGCCGAATCCGGTGGCACGCAGGATCACGAGGCGCGGCTGGATAGCCCAGAGCACCTCCTTGGGGAGGCCCCATTTGTCCAGCGTGCCAGGGCGGAAATTCTCGACCAGCACGTCGAACCGCGGCAGCAGCTTCTTGAGGAGCGCGATCCCCTCGGGCTTGCGCAGGTCGAGCGTGACGAATTTCTTGTTGCGGTTGGTGACCTTCCACCACAGCGACTTGCCTTCCTTGAAAGGCGGAAAGCCCCGCGCCCCGTCGCCGGAGGGCAGCTCTACCTTGAGCACCTCCGCGCCGTAATCGGCCAGCAGAGCCGCGGCCATGGGCGCAGCGATGATGGTGGCGATGTCGAGGACGCGCAGGCCTGCGAGGGGACCACTCATGGTCTAGTCCGGTTTGATGTTGCGGGCGCGGATCAGCTTCGTCCACTTGTCGATGTCGGCGCGAATGAACGCGCCGAACTGCTCCGGCGTACCGCCGACCGGGGTCATGCCGAGGCTAAGGAGCTTTTCGGAGATCTCGGGTTGCTTCAATGCAAGGTTGGCCTCGGCGTTGAGTTTAGCGACCACCTCCGCGGGCGTGCCCGCCGGGGCGAGCAGGCCGAACCACGCGAATGCCTCGGCGCCGGGAAAGCCCTGCTCGGCGAGCGTGGGCACGTCCGGCAAAAGCGAGTACCGCTGCGGGCTGGCCACCGAGATCGCGCGCAGCTTGCCGGCCTTGACATGCGGCAGTGCCGGGGCGATCGGGTCGGCCGAGGCGCCGAGGCGCCCGCCGAGCAGATCCTGGATTGCAGGAGCATCGCCCTTGTAGGGGATATGCGTAAGCGGCGATCCCGACAGGGAGTTGAGCAGTTCTATCGCGAGGTGTGGCGCGCTGCCGTTGCCCGGGCTGCCCACGTTTGCGTAGGCCGGATCCTTCTTCGCGAGTTCGATGAGGTCCTTGGCGTTCCTGATCGGCGATGCGGAAGGGACCAGGAAAAACAGCGGCACCGTCACCGCCTGAACGACCGGCGCGAAATCCTTCACCGTGTCGTAGGGCCGCTTTTCGTAGAGTCCGGGGTTGGTGGTGTGCGGCGCGGCGCAGAAGAAGAGGGTGTATCCGTCGGGCGTGCTCCTGGCGACGAACTCGGTGGCGATTCGAGTGTTCGCGCCGGCCTTGTTTTCGACCAGCACCTGCTGGCCGAAGCGCTGCGACAGGCGCTCGGCGAGGATGCGCGCGGCGATGTCGTTGGTGCCGCCGGC
>JANNWA010000444.1:0-27335 GCA_031408275.1 Pseudomonadota bacterium | reverse complement strand
TACCTGATCGACATCATGATCGGCGAAGGCCCGGCCGCGCTCTCGATCAAGCTCGACCTGCAGACGTTCACGCTGGTCGGCGCCACCACGCGCGCCGGCATGCTCACCAACCCGCTGCGCGATCGGTTTGGAATCGTCGCGCGGCTCGAGTTCTACAACGAAGCGGAGCTGACCTCGATTGTCCATCGCTCGGCGAAGCTGCTCGAGGTGGGGATCGACGCCAGCGGCGCACAGGAAATCGCGCGCCGTTCGCGCGGCACGCCGCGCATCTCGAACCGGCTCTTGCGCCGCGTGCGCGATTACGCGCAGGTGAAGGCCGACGGCGTGGTGACCAAGCCCGTGGCCGACGCGGCCCTGAAGATGCTCGACGTCGACCCGCTGGGCTTCGACGTGATGGACAGGAAGCTCCTCCTCGCGGTGATCGAGCGCTTTGCCGGCGGTCCGGTCGGGGTGGAGAACCTCGCCGCCGCGATCGGCGAGGAGCGCGACACCATCGAGGACGTCCTGGAGCCCTACCTGATCCAGCAGGGCTACCTGCAGCGCACGCCGCGCGGCCGCATGGCCACGCTGCAGGCCTACCGCCATTTCGGCATCGTCGCGCCGCCCGCCATGGCCGGCGCGAGCGCCGACCTGTGGAGCGCCGCGAGGCAGGATGAACTGCGGGATGGGGCGAGCGACGAAGGGGAGCCGGTCTGAGGGTATTCGGCAACGAGGGTCCGGACGCCGCGGCGCGGGAAGCCCTTGCGGCCGACCAGGGCCTTTTCGCCCAGCGATTGTTCGCCGCGACGCCCAAGGCCTGGGTGACGCAACTGCTGGTCGCGGCCAACATCGTGGTGTTCCTCGCGATGCTCGCCGACGGAGCAGGGTTGTTCGAGGCGAATTCGGCGGTCCACCTGCGCTGGGGCGCCAACTTCGGCCCGATCACCAAGGAGGGCGAGTGGTGGCGGCTCCTCGCGTCCACTTTCCTTCACTTCGGTCTCGTGCACCTCGCGATGAACATGTGGGCGCTGTGGGGCGCGGGCGGGCTGGTGGAGCGGCTGTACGGCAACCTGTGGTTCCTCGCGATCTACGTGTTCGCCGGGCTCACGGGGAGTTTCGCAAGCCTCTACTGGAATGCCGACAAGGTGGTGAGCGCGGGCGCGTCGGGGGCGATCTTCGGCGTGTACGGGGCGCTGGCCGCCTATGTGCTGCGCGAGCCCGGCTCGGTGCCCAAGACCGTGCTGAAGAGCCTGACCACCAGCACGGTGGTCTTCATCGGTTATTCGGTCGTGCTCGGCGTCATGGTCCCGACCATAGACAACGCCGCGCATGCCGGCGGCCTCGCCGGGGGCTTTGCGCTTGCGTGGTTCCTTGCGCGCCCGCTGGAGTCGTTCGCACCGCTGCGCGCGGGGCGAGTCGCCACGGCCCTGGCATTCGCGGCGATCTGCATCGCAGCGCTCTTTGCGCTGCTGCCGCCAGCGAAATATTCCTATGCCGCGCAGAAGGCCGCGACCGAGGCGATCCAGGCGTTTGCCGGCGAAGAGGATGCGCTTGCGAAAAGGGCGCAGACGCTGGTCGAAGACCGCAAGGCCGGGCGCATCACGGACCGGCAGCTGGGCGAGGCGATCGAACGGCAGATCCTGCCTGGCTGGAACGCCGCGCATGCGCGGTTCGCCGCGATCCGGCTCGAGCCCGGGGCGCCTGCCGCGGCCAAGGTGTCCGAGCTCACCGCGTTCGTGCGCGTGCGCCGCGACATGTTCGCCGCGTATGCCGAGGGCCTCAAGACCGGCGACGCCGCGCGCATGCGCCGCGCGGAAGAGCTCTCGGCTGAAGCGCAGGTCATGGTGAAAGCCATGCGCGGGCGCACCAAGTAACCCATGGATGCCCCATTCCGGATCCCGGTGCGGGTCTACTACCAGGACACCGATGCCGGCGGCGTGGTGTTCCATGCGCAATACCTCGCGTTCATGGAGCGGGCGAGGACGGAGCTGCTCAACGCGCGCGGGTTCGACCTCGCGCGCTTCGCCGAGGAGAGCCGCATACTCTTCATGGTGCACGGGATCACGGTGCGCTACCATCGCCCTGCGATGCTGAACGACCTGCTCGAAGTGACCGCTGCGCCGGGCCCGTCCGGACCCGCGAGCATCGTCTTCAGCCAGCGCGTGGAACGCGCCGGGCAATTGCTGGTCGAAGGCGAAGTGAAGCTCGCGTTCGTCGACCGCGACTGGCAGCGGCCGGTGCGCATGCCCGACTCGCTCAAGTTGCTCCTGCAACCCGCCGGATGAACACCGACCCCCAACCATGAAACCGAACCCATGAATGTGACCCAGGACCTCGACATCTGGACGCTCATCGTGAGCGCCAGCCTGGTGGTGAAGTTCGTGATGGCGCTGCTCCTCGGCGTTTCGTTCATGAGCTGGCTGTTCATCTTCCGCAAGATGTTCGCGATCCGCCGCGCGCGTGCCGAGACCGACGCCTTCGAGCGCGAGTTCTGGAGCGGCAACGACCTGAACCTGCTCTACCAGGGCGCGGTGAACAACCGCCATTCGATCGGCAGCCTGGAAAGAATCTTCGAGGCCGGGTTCCGGGAGTTCTCCAAGCTTCGCGGCCAGCGCGGCACCGACCCGAGCACCATGGTCGACGGGGCGCGCCGCGCCATGCGCGCCACCTACCAGCGCGAAATGGACGTGCTCGAGAGCCACCTGTCGTTCCTGGCTTCGGCCGGTTCGGTGAGCCCTTATGTGGGCCTCTTCGGCACGGTGTGGGGCATCATGCATGCGTTCAGGGGCCTGGCGAACGTGCAGCAGGCCACGCTCGCGCAGGTGGCGCCCGGCATCGCGGAGGCGCTGGTGGCGACCGCGATCGGCCTGTTCGCGGCGATTCCCGCGGTGGTCGCCTACAACCGCTATTCGCACGACATTGACCGGCTCGCCATCCGCTTCGAGAGCTTCATGGAGGAGTTCTCCAACATCCTCCAGCGCCAGACCGCGCGAGCATGAGGTAAGCGACGATGCGGCTCCACCGCTCCCGCCGGCTCATGAACGAGATCAACGTCGTGCCGTATATCGACGTGATGCTCGTGCTGCTCGTGATCTTCATGGTGACGGCGCCGCTGGTCACGCCGGGCGTGGTGGACCTGCCGAGCGTGGGCAAGTCCTCGGTGGCTCCGGCCACGCCGCTCGAGGTGATCATCCGGGAGGACGCGTCGATCGTCGTGCGCGACCGTGACGCCAAAGGCGCCGTGCAGGCCGAGCAGCGCATCGCCAAGGACGAGCTCGCGGCGATCATCAAAGCCAAGCAATCCAGGAACGCCGAGCAGCCCGTCGTGATCTCCGCCGACAAGGGGGTGCGCTACGAGGTCGTGCTCGGGGTCATGGACGAGCTGCAAAAGCAGGCGGTGAAGCGGGTCGGCCTGTCGGTGAAGCCGGCGCAGTGAAAGCGCGCAGCCCAGGGATAGCGCAATGAACGCAGCCGCGATGACCATGCACTTCGAGCGCGAGGAGCCGGGGATCCGCGGCTCCGTGGTGCTCGCGGTGCTCGTCCACGCGCTGCTCTTCGGCGTGCTGTTTTTCGGCGTGCGCTGGCAGTCGCGCCCGCCCGAGACGATCAGCGTCGAGCTCTGGGTGCCGCCGGCCGCGGTCGCGCCTCCCGTCGAACGCGTGGAGGTGAAGCCCGAGCCGAAAGTGGAACTCCCGCCGCCGCCGCCCAGGCCCGAGCCCAAGGTGGAGCCGCCCCGGCCGCCGGATATCGCGATCAAGGACAAGCCCAAGCCCGAACCGCCGAAGCCGAAGGTGGAACCCCCCAAGCCCAAACCCGAGCCCGTCAAGCCCAAGGCGGAACCCCTCAAGCCGAAGGCGGACCCCGCCAAGCCGCGCGACGAAGAGATGCAGAAGCGCATGCGCGAAGAACTCGCGCGTGAGCAGCACGCACTCAAGATCGACCAAGAGCGCGAACTCATCAAGGACCAGCTCGCGCGCGAGCACGCCGCGGCCGGACAGAAGGCGCTGGCGACCTACGTAGACAAGATTCGCGCAAAGATCAAAGGCAACATCATCATGCCGCAGGACATCAAGGGCAATCCGGAAGCGATCTTCAATGTAGTGCAGCTGCCCACCGGGGAAGTCCTGAATATCCGGTTGACCAAATCCAGCGGGCACCGCGGTTTCGACGACGCGGTCGAACGCGCAATCCTCAAGTCTTCGCCTCTGCCGAAGCCCGACAAGGGTGAACTTTTCTTCCGGGAACTGACTCTCAAGTTCAAGCCGCTGGAATAAGCGGCCGACCGGTATAATCGGTCATCCTCCGAAAGCAGGGATGCACAGCTTGCCCAAGCGCTGGTTCCAACTCCTCGCCCGACTGCTCCCCCTGGCCGCGGCCTTGTTTGCGACGGCCGCATCCGCGCAGCTCTCCATCGAGATCACCGGCGGCGGCGCCAACCGCCTGCCGATCGCGATCGTCCCGTTCGCGGGCGAGGGCGCGATCCAGCCCGGCATCGTCGCGATCGTCCGCGCCGACCTCGAGCGCAGCGGCCTCTTTCGCGTGATCGATTCGCCCCAGGCGGCCCTGCAGCTCACCGAGGCGAGCGCGGTCAACTTCCCCGAGTGGCGCTCGCGCACGGCCGACGCTCTGGTGCTCGGCAGCGTCGGGGTGCTCCCGGACGGGCGCTTCGAGGTGCGCTTTCGCGTGTTCGACGTGGTGAAGCAGGCGGTCCTCGGCGGAGTGGCCTACACGCTCAACCGCAACCAGGTGCGCGCCACCGCGCACCGGATCTCGGACTACATCTACGAGAAGCTCACCGGCGAAAAAGGCGTATTCAGCACGCGCATCGCGTATGTGGTCAAGCGCGGCCCGCGCTACGAGCTGCAGATCGCGGACGCCGACGGCGCGGGGGAGGAAACCGCGCTGGCCTCGCTCGAGCCGATCATCTCTCCGGCCTGGTCGCCCGATGGGCGGCGCCTCGCCTACGTGTCCTTCGAGCAGAAGAAGCCCGTGGTCTACGTGCACTCGCTGCAGAGCGGCCAGCGCCAGGTGGCCGCGAACTTCAAGGGTTCCAACAGCGCGCCGGCTTGGGCCCCGGACGGCTCGCGCCTGGCCGTGGCGCTATCGCGAGAGGGCGGTTCGCAGATCTTCTCGGTCAACCCGGACGGCAGCGGCGTGCGGCGCCTCATGAGCTCCGCGGGCATCGACACGGAACCGGTGTTCTCGCCCGACGGGCAGTTCATCTATTTCACTTCGGACCGGGGCGGCAGCCCGCAGATCTACCGCATGCCGGCCGCGGGCGGCGAGGCGCAGCGGGTGACGTTCGAGGGAACCTACAACGTGTCCGCGCGGATCTCGCCCGACGGCAAGAGCCTCGCCTACATCTCGCGCAACAGCGGCAAGTTCCAGGTGGCCAAGCTCGACCTGGCTGCCCGTCAGGTGCAGATCCTGACCGACAGCGACAAGGACGAGTCGCCGAGCTTCTCCCCCAACGGCCGCATGATCCTGCTGGCGACCGTGCTCGGGGGGCGTGGCGTGCTCTCGGCTGTGTCCGCGGACGGCCGCGTCAAGCAGCGCCTGACGGTTTCCAGCGGCGACGTGCGCGAACCGGCCTGGGGCCCGTTCGTGCGGGAGTGAGCACCATAATAACTACAGGAGGGTATGCAATGCGTGCCATATGGATGAGTGTCATCGCCTCAGCGCTGCTTGCGGGGTGCGCAAGTTCGCCGCCCGACGAGCAGCCCGCCGCCACGGTCGAAGACCGCACGCCCGGCGCGGCCGGGAGTTCCGGCGCGCAGACGAAACCCCTGCCGTCGGGACAGGTGGCCCGTGTGGACCTCACGCAGCCCAAGCCGGCGGCCGGGTACAGCGTGCTCAAGGACCCCAAGAGCATCCTCTCCAAGCGCTCGGTGTATTTCGAGCTCGACAGCTTCAGTATCAAGGACGAGTTCAAGCCGCTGGTCGAGGCGCACGCCAAGTACCTGCGCGAAAACGCCACGGCGAAAATGCTGATCCAGGGCAACACCGACGAGCGCGGCAGCCGCGAGTACAACCTGGCCCTCGGCCAGAAGCGCGCCGACGCCATGAAGCGGATGCTGATCCTGCTCGGCGCCAAGGAGGAGCAGGTCGAGTCGGTCAGCCTCGGCGAGGAAAAGCCCAAGGCGCAGGGCAGCACCGACGAGGCCTACGCCGAGAACCGGCGCGACGACATCCTCTACGCGGGCGAGTACTGATGCAGCAGGGCGGCCGCGCCGCGGCTCGTGCCGCAGTCCTGTTCGCGGCCCTGTTTTGGGCGGCCGCGCCGGTTGCGCAGGCAGGGATGTTCGACGACGAGGAGGCGCGCGCCCGCATCGAGGCGCTGCGCAAGCAGACCGCCGCAACCCTGCATGCGATCGACGAGCGGGTCACCAAAATGGAGGCCGAGGTCCGTGACCGCCGCGCGCTGGTCGACCTCGCCGGCCAGGTCGAGGCGCTCAAGGGCGACCTCGCGCGCATGCGTGGGCAGATCGAGGTGCTCCTCAACCAGGCCGAGAACGCCGAAAAGCGCCAGAAGGACCTGTACGTCGACATCGACTCACGCCTGAGGAAGCTGGAGCAGCCCAGGGATGTCGCCGCTGCGGGGGCGGCGGCCGCGGATACGCCGGTATCCCCCGAGGAGACGAAGGCCTACGAGGCGGCGCTGAACCAGTTCAAGCTCGGTAACTACCCGCTCGCGATCTCCGCCCTGCAGGGGATGATGGTCACCTACCCGAACAGCAAGCTCGCCCCGAATGCACAGTACTGGATCGGCATGGCCTATGCCGCGCAGCGCGACTACAAGAATGCGATCCTCGCACAGCAGAAAGTCATCACCGCCTGGCCGAACGACGCAAAGGCGCCCGATGCGATGCTGAACATCGCCAACTCGCAGGAATCGCTCGGCGACCGCAAGGGCGCGCAGAAGACCCTCGAGGGGCTTCTCGAAAAGCACCCGACGAGCCAGGCGGCGGCGACCGCCAAGCAGCGGCTGCAAAAGCGCTAGGATCGTGGCGGGTTCCGCGGTCGTACTGCTTTCGGGTGGGCTCGATTCCGCCACCACGCTCGCCTGGGCGCGGCGCGAGGGATACGCCTGCTATTGCCTCAGCGTCGATTACGGGCAGCGCCATCGCGCCGAGCTGGATGCCGCGGCGGCGCTTGCAACCAAACTGGGTGCGGCCGCGCACAAAGTCGTGAAGCTCGACCTCGCGGCGATCGGCGGGTCTGCACTTACGGACGCCGCGATCGCGGTGCCGACCGGCGGTGTGAAGGCCGGCATCCCGGTCACCTATGTCCCGGCCCGCAACACGATCCTGCTCTCGATCGCGCTGGGCTGGGCCGAGGTGCTGGGCGCGCAGCACATCTTCGTCGGCGCCAACGCGGTCGATTACTCCGGCTACCCGGATTGCCGCCCGGAGTACCTGCGTGCGTTCGAAACCATGGCCAACCTCGCCACCAAGGCCGCCATCGAGGGGCGCAGGGTCGAGGTGCGCGGCCCGCTGGTGGACATGTCCAAGGCCGAGATCATCCGGCTTGCGCTGGAACTCGGCGTGGATCCCGCGCTCACCGTGACCTGCTACCAGCCGGACGCTGCGGGCCGTGCGTGCGGAATATGCGACGCCTGCCACATCCGCAAGGATGGCTTTGCCGCCGCTGGAATAGCCGACACAACGCGATATACGCGTTGAACAAGGCGGCTTTTGTGCGCTAAACCGCCGGTTTCGTTGACGCGGGTGCCTCGTACCCAGTAGAATCCGCGGTCCTATTTTGGGTCGTTAGCTCAGCTGGTAGAGCAGCGGACTTTTAATCCGTTGGTCGGCGGTTCGAACCCGCCACGGCCTACCAATACAAAAAAATGGCTGCCTGCGGGCAGCCATTTTTTTCAGCGTGCATACCTTTGTGCGCTAGCTCCCGTTTTTCACGCGTCAAAGCTTTGGTTTCTGCTGTTCAGGCTGACAGCCACGGTACTTACGCCATATGCCGGGGACTGAGAATGGGCCTCACGCGCAAGACCGGACCATGGAGGGCTGTTGGGAGACACAGCCTTCGTGAGGCGACTTCGAACTAGTGGTGGAGCCCTAGCTGCTCTATCGCCGATGCGAATTCCGGCCGCATTTTCCACTGGAACTGGCGCCAGGTCTTCCTCATCCCGTACACGCAGAAGTTCTCGCGCCAGACACGGTCGATATGGCCGCAGAGTTCGGCATCGCGCCGAACCCTCGCCGGCTGCCGAGCACGGTTCGCCCGGCGTGCCCTGTGCTCGTAGTACGTCGACGGGGCGATCGGCAGCTGCGCGCAGATCGGCTCGACCCCGTAGGCGTCGCGATGAGCCTCCACGAACGCCGCCACCACTTCGGTCGGGGGATGAGCTCCGCCTGCGCGAAAAAAGCCGACGCCTTGCGCAGGATCTCGTTGGCGCGCTTCAACTCCTGGTTCTCGCGCTCGAGCTGCCTCAGGCGCTAGCGTTCCGAGGTGCTCATTCCGGCGCGTACACCGTGGTCACGCTCGTCCTGGCGCACCCAGCGGCGCAACGACTTCGCCGTGCCCCCGATCTTGCCGGACACGGACTGGACTGCCGCCCATTGCGAACCGTGCTCGAACTGCACTTCGGCCACCATCCGCACCGCCCGCGCCCGGAGTTCCTCCGGATACCTCTTCGCCGTTCCCATGGCTCCATTCTCTCAAAAGTCGGAGTCTCCGGGAATCCCGGGGCGATTCACTGCACGGATTGCTTCTTGCGAGTAGACTTCTTCATGGTAGTTGAGCTCTCGTAGGTTCAGATTGAGGACGTCAAGAACCCGCATTCCGGGCCCTCGACTGTATCAACCACCAACTCAACCTTGAACTATCCTCGGGACGTTGCCTTTGGTGGCGCCACTGGGTAAAAAAACACGCCCATGAAGAAAGTGGTCAAAAAAAGAAGTGCGCGTGGCGGCCATGAAGTTCAGATGGGTGATGTCGCTCGAGCCGCAGGCGTCTCGAAGATAACGGTTTCCAGAACGCTCCTCTACCCGGACAAGGTGGCGCCGGATACGCGTCGTCGTGTCGAATCGGCAATCAAGCGCCTACGCTATGTCCCGAACCTCGCAGCAGGGACGCTTGCATCTCGTCGAAGCCGTATCGTTGTGGTGATTGTGCCGAACATGTCCAACTCGGTTTTCGCCGAGACGCTCCAGGGAATGTCCGATATCCTGAGAAAAGCCAATTACCATCTGCTGATTGGCAACAGCGGGTATTCGCTTGCCGAGGAAGAATCGTTGGTCAAAACGTTCCTTGCGCGCCGCCCCGATGGCATCGTCCTCACCGGCTATACGCATACCTTCCTTACGGTACAAATGATCCGCGAAGCGCGGATTCCGGTCATCGAGATGTGGAATCTGACCAAGAAGCCGCTTGACACGATTATTGGATTTTCGAACTTCGAGGCGGCGCGCGCGATGACGCTGTACCTCGGTCGCAAAGGTTACCGCAGGATTGGTTACATCGGCGGCTTGATACACGACAACGATCGTACTCAGCAGCGGGAAGCGGGCTACCGTAAGGCGCTACACGAGCTTGGGCTGAGTTTGAATCCAAACCTGATGCTTAGGGTTCCCTTTGAGTACGAGGCCGGCGCGGATGCACTAGGGGAGCTTCTGCTCCGAGGACCGGACATCGATGCAGTATTCGCGGCAGGTGACATCTTGGCGGTCGGGGTTCTTCTGGAGTGCATCCGTCGTCGATGGAAAGTGCCGAAGCGCCTGGCGGTTGCGGGCTTTGACGATGCGAAGATATCAAGCCGGATAGTTCCGTCCCTTACCACAGTGAAGGTGCCGCGCTACGAGATTGGGCGCAGCGTCGCCGAGCGCATGCTCAAGCGATTTGGCGGCGACTTTTCCGGTAAGCAGGTCGTTGATCTTGGATTCGAGCTTGTCGAGCGCGGAAGCGCCTGATTGTCCTCTGGTGCCCGTTGCGAAGTGCTGTGCACAAACCGAGCCGGACGTTATCCATTTGACAAATATTTGTTTTAAGTTGTCAAATGTTATCGGTAACAATCGAGACGCTTCGGAGTGCTTGGAAGCCGGAATCTAGTGCGTATCGAATGCTTCAGTGTGCAGATAAGTGCCGAGACGAGCGTCTGATAGGCAACCATAAAGGAGACTCAAATGATCCGTTTACTTCGAGGTGTTGCGCTGCTGTACTGATTTTACCAATAGCGGCTCGCCAGACGACACAATCCCCCGGAGAAAACCCATGCAACTCGACCTGCAAGGCCGCAACACCGTCATCGCCGGGGGCTCGCGCGGTATCGGCCGTTCGATCGCCCTCGCTTTCGCCGCAGCCGGCGCCAACGTGTCCATCTGCGCACGCGGCGAAGCATCGTTGCGCGAAACCGAGGCCGAACTCAGGCGTCATGGCCACAGCGTGCACGCCGCCACCTGCGACCTGGGCGACGGTCCCGCGGTCAAGGACTATGTCCAGGCCGCGGCGCAAGCGCTCGGCGGCATCGACGTGCTGGTAAACAACGCTTCGGGTTTCGGCGTGAGTGATGACGAGGCGGGCTGGGCGTTGAGCATCAACGTCGACCTGATGGCCTCGGTGCGTGCTTCGTACGCGGCCTTGCCGCATCTGGAAACTTCGAAGGGCTCGATCATCCACATCTCCTCGATTTCCGGCCTCACGCCAAGCGCACGCACCCCGCCCTACGGCGCGGTCAAGGCGGCGCTGATCCAGTACACCCTGTCGCAGGCCGCCCAGTACGCAGCCAAAGGCATCCGGGTCAACTGCATCGCACCCGGTTCAATCGAATTTCCCGGCGGCAGCTGGGAGAAGCGCAAGACCACACAGCCTGAGCTTTACAACGCGGTGCTCGGCAGCATCCGCTTCGGCCGCCTCGGCACCCCGGAGGAAATCGCCAGCGTCGCCCTGTTCCTCGCATGCAGCGCGGCAAGCTGGGTCACCGGGCAGACGATCGCGGTCGATGGCGGGCAGATGTTGAGTTGAGGCCGAGCGACCAAACGAAGATCAAGGGCTGGCCGGCCGTTTTCCATTTGACAAATATTTGTTCTATGGTGTCAAATGTTACCGCTAACAGTCGCGAATGCTTCGGTATGCTTGGAAGCCGAAAGCCAGCGCGTGTCGAATGTTTCAGTGTGCAGATAAGCGCCGGGAAGAGCGCCTGATAGGCAACCACAAAGGAGACTCAAATGATCCGTTTACTTCGAGGTGTTGCGCTGCTGGCTGCTGGACTGATACTTGCCCCGTCCGCCGGCGCGCAAGGATTGGAAAAAGTCCGGACGTTCACCCAGACCAACTACCCGGGATTCATCCAGTATGTGGCGCGGGAGCTTGGATTTTTCACAAAACATGGGATTGATCCGGATATGCGCTTTTTCCCGAGTGGCGCGCCGATTGTCCAAGCCGCTGCCGCGAAAGAGTGGGACGTGGCGTTCCTCGGCGCGCCACCGGCCGTAATCGGCGCATCCACGCTTGGTCTCGTTACGATCGGAATGACCTATGACGAAGCGCCAACACATCAACTTTTCGGGCGTCCCGATTATATTTCCAAGGTGCGCGCCAATCCCGCGATGCTCAAAGGAGCCAAGATCTTCGTGACCACGCTCTCCACCGGTCATTTCATGGCTGAGGCTTGCCTGCAAAAGTTTGGGCTCGGTTCAAACGATGTGGCGATCATCCCAAGCGAGCAGACTGCCACGCTGTCGGCGTTTTCCACGGGTCAGGGCGACCTTGCCCAGGTCTGGCCGCCGTTCACTTTTGCACTCAAGGAACGCGGAAATCAAATTCTGTGCGATGGGGCACAGGCTGGAGTGAGCATTCCCTCGGTCTGGGTTACGACCAAAGACTTCGCAGCCAAGCGACCAGATCTTCTCGTCAAATGGCTCAAGGCAAACGGTGATGCCACGAAATGGATAAATCAGGATTCCGTGCGCACGTTGGAGATGTATAAGAAATTCACGGCATTTATCGGACAAACCGCTACCGAAACGACGCTAAAGGAGGTCGTTGGAGTTGTGATGACAGCCAAGACCTTGGAAGAGCAGGTCAAGCTACTTTCTGCAGCCGACGGCGCGAAGCCCTATATCGTTCGTTCATATGAGGGAATCGCGCAGTTCTTCATCCGGAACGGCCGGCTGAAGGAGATACCGGATTTCCGTCCGGTGGTTGACGCCGCATTCCTCGCAAGGGCGATCCAATAGCGATCTGCATCGAATGAAGAGAGCAAATACATAACATGCAACCGCTGAAGAACCACGTTGCGCTTGTTACCGGGGGGGGGGCCGGCATCGGTCTATCGATCGCACGTGCACTTGCGCAGGCTGGCTCCGACGTCAGCGTGATGGATATTAATCTGGATGCGGCCCAGCGCGCCGCCCAAGTACTTGCCAAAGAGTACGGAGTAAGTACTACGGCCATTGCCGGTGACGTTGCCGAGCCGGAGCATGCGGCAGCTGCAATAGAAACTACTCGAGAGTCGCTTGGATCCCCGACGATCCTCGTCAACAATGCAGGCATCATGGCGCCCCGTCTCGCGCCGGTCGAAGAGATACCGGTCGGGGACTTTGATCGGATGCTCGCGGTGCACGTTCGTGGCGCATTCCTGATGTCGAGCGGCGTCCTGCCAGCAATGAAATCCCAGCATTTTGGGCGCATTATCAATCTTTCCTCGATTCTCGGCCTGGTCGGGCTGCCTTATCGTGCAGCTTATGCGACAGCGAAAACTGCAATCGTTGGCTTCACCCGCAGTTTGGCGATCGAGACTGCGCGATTTGGGATCACGGTAAATGCCATCGCGCCCGGCTACATCCTGACAGACACGCTTCGTGGCCGAATCGACACAGGCATGTTGGATCACGACAGTTTCGCCGAGCGCACACCGGTTGGTCGCTGGGGTGAACCGGAGGAGATCGCGCGCGTGGTCGCATTTCTGGCCGAACCTGCGTCCGCCTACATCACTGGCACAACGATTCCCGTCGATGGTGGATTTTCGGTTCGCGGGGATCCAAATGAATCGATCGGAGAAAGACTGTGAGGCAACCATGACAGATGCAATAGTTCCGAATTCCAGCGATGGTCAGAGTACGCCTGGTCGGCAGGTGCAACTCGACATGTACCGGAGGATGGTACTCATCCGCGGCATGGAAGAGCGGCTCGGGGTGGTCCAGAAAGCCGGGGATCTACCCGGCCCCGTCCATCTCTATGTTGGGCAGGAGGCAATCGCGGTTGGCGTCTGTGCACATCTCGGCGATCGAGATTGGATCGCGAGTACACATCGCGGACATGGGCATTTTCTCGCCAAGGGGGGCGATCCAACAGCCATGGTGGCCGAGATCTTCGGACGCGCGACAGGTATCTGCGGTGGCAAAGGTGGTTCAATGCACGTCGCCGACTTCAGCCGCGGAATTCTCGGGGCGAATGGAATCGTCGGCGGCGGGATCGGTCTTGCAACCGGCGCAGCGCTTGCTGCCCAACTCGACGGACAGGGCAAGGTAGCCGTCGCATTTTTTGGCGACGGGGGAGCAAACCAGGGTGTGCTGATGGAGGCGTTGAATCTGGGTGCAATCTGGAAGCTGCCGCTCCTGCTCGTATGCGAGAACAATGGATTCTCTGAGTTCTCGCCTACGCCGACGGTCACCGCCGGGCAGATTGCGGATCGAGGCCGGCCTTTCGGGGTTTGCAGCGTGGTCGTAGACGGAAACAATGTCCTGGAGGTCTGGCGCACCGCCGGTGAGGCTGTGGATCGAGCGCGCCGCGGCGAGGGGCCTACGCTAATTGAGGCGCGCACTTATCGGACTCGCGGTCACGTGGAGACGGAGAACACATTCCTGTCAACCAAGTACCGCGATGAAAATGAGGTTGAGGCGTGGAAGGCACGCGATCCAATCAAAGCGTACGCCGCAAAACTCGCGGCGGATGGCGTCGCCGCGGCCGAAATCGAGGCGCTTGAGCGGGATATCGCCATGCAGGTTGAGTCTGCGTATGTGGCCGCCGCCGCGGCCCCATGGCCGGAGATCGAGTCAGCCTACCAACACATGTTCGCCTAAGGAAAACGAGGATGGCACGCAAACGCACCATACAGGCAATCAACGAGGCCCTCTCGCAAGAGATGGAACGCGATCCGCGCCTGATCCTCTTCGGTGAGGATGTCGAAATAAGCCTTTTTGGCGACACAACAGGACTCTTCAGCAAGTTCGGTCCGGGACGCGTAAGGAACACGCCGATCTCCGAGCAGATAATGACCGGGGCCGCGGTGGGCGCGGCGGCCGCAGGTTATCGTGTGATCTGCCACATGATGTACGGGAACTTCGTTTACACCGGCTTTGATGCGATCGCGAACCAAGCAGCAAAGCTGCGCTATATGACGAATGGGCAGGTGAAACTGCCGATTGTCTTCATGGCCGTGATTGGTGGCGGTCGGTCTGCCGCTGCTCAGCATTCCGATAGCATCCACCCTCTGATTATGAATCTGGGTGGCATCAAAGTCGTCATGCCGGGCTCGCCAGCAGATGCTAAAGGGCTGCTCACAACCGCGATTCGAGACGATAATCCGGTCGTATTTCTGCAGGCAGCCGGACGTGGTGGGGAGAGCGGCGACGTACCAGAGGGAGAGTACTCGTTGCCACTCGGGGTGGCGGATATCAAGCGCCCCGGTTCAGACGTAACCTTGGTGACGATTGGCAGTATGGTCAGGCCCGGCTTACGCGTCGCGAGCGACCTTGAGAAAGAAGGTATTTCGGTCGAGGTCCTTGATCCACGCACCCTTGTTCCGCTCGACGAGGATGCAATCGTCGCCTCAGTGCGCAAAACCGGGCGGCTCGTGGTGATAGACGAGGCCCGCCAATACTGTAGCGCGGCAAGCGAGATTGCGGCACTTGTGTCTGAGCGCTGTTTCGATTTTCTCAAGGCACCGGTAGCGCGCGTCAACGTACCAAACATCGCGATTCCGTATTCGCCTCCGCTTGAGAGGGTCGTAATTCCGAATGAGGCGCGGATTGCTGACGCGGTCAGGGGAACATTTAGGAAAACGGCGCACCTGTGATCGTTAACCTAAAGCTGCCGAGATACGGAACCAACATGGAAGAAGCGACTATCTCGAAGTGGCACTTGCAGCCGGGGGATGCTTTCAAGGCTGGAGATCCGCTCTACGATATCGAGACCGAGAAAGTCACAACAGAGGTAGAGGCGCCCTGCAATGGTCGCCTTGTTGCGATTTTGGCAAACTGCGACGAGATAGTCGAAGTTGGCGGGGTCGTATGCAAGATCGAGACGTAACATCCTCGGGGAGCAGGAATAGCGTCCGTTACGAGGAAGTGTCGATGGTGTTCGCCGGCAACCGGGGGGCCGAGCCAACCGTGGCGGTGGACAAGTTCTCGTTCGAAGTCAAGGAAAGCGAATTTCTGGTGATCGTTGGCCCTTCGGGCTGCGGCAAGAGCACCGTTCTTTCCATGACCGGGGGGCTGACAACCCCCACTGCGGGCCAGATATACCTCGGTGCTGAACTGATTCGGCGGCCCGGACCGGACAAGGCGATCGTCTTCCAGAATTTTTCGCTTTTCCCCTGGAAAACGGTGACCGAAAACATCGAGTTCGGCCTGTGCCTCAACGGCGTGGACAAGGCAGAGCGCCAGCGTCGTATTGGCTATTACATTCCTCTCATCGGCCTGCAGGGCTTCGAGAACCACTATCCGAAGCAGCTGTCCGGAGGGATGCAGCAGCGCGTTGCCATCGCGCGGAGTCTGGTGCTACGTCCACGCGTGCTGTTGTTGGACGAGCCGTTTGCGGCGCTCGATGCGCAAAATCGCACCGTGATGCAAGAGGAATTGGTCCGCGTCTGGTCGGAGCACAAGCCTACGGTGGTTTTTGTCACCCACAGCGTTGAGGAAGCCGTGTTCCTGGCCGACCGCATTGTCGTGATGACACGCCGGCCTGGGCGCATCAAGGAAGTGGTCAACGTTCGTGAGACGACGGGCGAGCAGCATTGGCGCGCGATCCCGCTCGACCAGGTTATGCGTCGTAACGACTTTCAGGATTTGCGCGGCCGTATCTGGGGCCTTCTCCGCAACGAAATTGTGGTTGCGTAGAGTTGGGACAGCGCTTGCGTTACGAAAAACTTATTCTCGGGGGACTTTCGCTCATTGTGATGCTTGCGGCATGGTGGGTAGTCACCGCGCGGGGCATAGTGAGCGAATTTCTCCTGCCTTCGCCTTCAGCGGTGTTCGAAGCCCTTATGCGGCTAAGCGGCGGATACATGGGCTCATCGCTGCTTACCCATCTGAAGGCCAGCATGTCGGTTGTGCTAAGTGGGTATGGTGCAGCTGTGCTGATCGGTGTGCCGCTCGGGATTCTAATGGCTTGGGCGCGCCCGGTTGATATCATTTTTGGGCCGCTCGTCAGCATTTTGCGGCCGATTCCACCGCCTGCCTGGATCCCGCTCGCGATACTTTGGTTCGGCATTGATCTCACCGGCAAGACGTTTGTCGTGTTCGTTTCGGCAATTACACCCTGCTTGATTAGCGCCTACGTCGGTATCAAGAACGTGCCCCCCGATCTGATCAGCGCGGCCCGCACGCTCGGGGCAAGCAATGTGGCGCTGTTATTCCAGGTAGCAATCCCGTCTGCGCTCCCGCAAATTGTTAGCGGCATGCGTATCGCACTGGGCAGCGCATGGGCAACTATTGTGGCGGCGGAACTCGTGGTTGCAACTTCAGGGTTCGGCTTTTTGATCATGAGCGGCTACCGGAACTTCGAGGCCAATATCATGGCCGTGGGCATGATCGCGATCGCCATCATTGGATTTGCGATGAACGCGCTTTTTCTGGAAATTGAAAAGTACGCGATCCCGTGGAGGGATCATGAGTGAGTCCGGGTTCGATCCGAAGCGACCGGTGTTTTCGCGTCTGCCGCAGCCGCTGCTTACCGGGCTCGGCGTGGGAGGCTGGGTTCTGCTTTGGTGGGCGATCGTTATTGTTTTTGACGTGTCACCGGATTTTCTGCCCACACCATGGCAGGTCGCGGAGAAGCTGATTTCGCTCACAACCCATCCCATCGGCGAGGGGAGTCTCTGGGTCCACGCAGGCTGGAGCAGCCTTCGCTTCCTTTCCGGTTTTCTGCTTGCGGCCGCGATCGGCATCCCACTCGGACTGCTGATGGGCTATATCCGGCCGGTCAGGCATCTCTTCAATCCGCTGTTCGAGCTGTTTCGCTATATTCCCCCGATTGCATGGGCTCCGTTTTCCATCCTCTGGTTTGGGGCGAGCTTCGGCTCACAAACATTCGTGATTTTTACCGCAGCACTTCCACCGATGCTCATGAGTGCGTATCTCGGCATTCGACTGGTGGACCCGGGGCTAATCAACGCCGCACGCACTCTCGGTGCCGGATCGACGACCATTCTTTTCAAAGTCGGATTGCCGGCTGCGTTGCCGCAGGTCGTAGCGGGTCTCAGAATGGGGCTGGCAAACGGGTGGCTCGCGCTCGTGGGTGCCGAGATTATCGCCGGGCCAGGCGTGCTCACCGGACTTGGCTACCTGATTCTAGTTGGGCAGCAGAACCTCCAGGCGACACTTACTATCGGAGCGATGGTGTTGATCGGCATCATTGGTGCGTTGTTCGACTACGGAATTCGCCGAGTCGAGGATAAAGTGGCGAGATGGAAGTGACGAAGACGGACTATCCATGAACTCGCTGTCGGGAAAGCTTATCGTGCTAACTGGCGGTGCCGGCGGTATTGGACGGACCTGTATCGATCAATTTGTCAAAGGTGGTTCTCGCGTTCTGGTAGTAGACCCCAGTAGGACTGCGCTCGATGCGGTGCGGAAAGAATTCGGCCCCACTCAGTGTGTGACTACGGTGGAGTCCCGCCTCGATTCGTCAGAAGCCTGTGAAGCGGTCCTCGCAGCTGTTACCGGCCCAGTGTACGCGCTGGTGCACCTCGCGGGAGTCTTCGAAGCTGATGGTCTGGAGGCGAGTTACCGACCGGTTTGGGATCGCGCGCTCGCCGCAAACCTTACTACCGCGTTCGACATGGCGGCTGCCTGTTTGCGACGCTTCGATCCGGAAATGGTCTCGAGGATAGTGCTCACCACTTCGGTTGCCTATCGCAGGGGTTCGCTTGACCATTTGGGATACTCGGCCGCAAAGGGCGGAATTGCTGCGTTGGTTCGAGCACTGTCGCGCAGGCTTGCTCCAAAAGTGCTGGTCAATGCTGTGGCGCCGGGGATCATTGACACGCAAATGACGAAGGCCATAATCGCCGATAGGGCCGAGCGGCTGTTTGATGAAATCCCCTTGCGCCGTTGGGGGGAGGCAAGCGAAATCGCGTCGGTGATCCGATTCCTGTGCTCTTCGGAAGCCAGCTATATCACGGGTCAGATCATCAATGTCGACGGTGGCATGGTGAACAGCTAAGCCAACCATTCTCAAGACCGCATGGTCCCACAGCCTAGTAGGCTTGAACGGAGGATGTTATACGTTCCTGACCGCCATCTTGGCGGCGATGCAGCCTTCGGTGAAGGACGCTGACGAGAAATTGCGGGCGGTGCCGCCGATGGTGCCGCCTCTTCGAGATCGTGGAACGATGAAATATCGGTATCGTTGACCAAATTTTCACGGTATCGAAGTATAGGCAATTCAAACCAACTTGGGAACGGCGGGGCAGAATTCCGCTTGTCAGCGATCGGCTGGTGAAGCTGATCTGCCTCGAATACATCAAGGAGGACGTGCATATTCGCGACCTCTTCGAACGCTTGAATCAGCAGGACGTGAAGGCCCACGAAAGACTTCAATTCGAGCGCAAGAAGACCTGGCGCGAAGCGGCCTGAGACTCCATGCCGGGTCATTTTTTATTGCCCGCAGTCGTCGAAGTGGACTGATGTATCCTTGGCAAAAATCATAACCAAGGAGACTCCCAGAATGAACAAGCTGCTCGCAATTGCGTTGCTCGCCTTCGCTTCGACGGCCCTGGCCCAGCCCTGCCCCGAAAAAAGCGTCAACTACTGGCAGGCGTTCCCGGCCGGAGGCGAGTCGGACCTCTCGGCGCGCCACCAGCAGGTGGTGCTGAAGAAGCGATGCCCGGCGATCGAGACGATCATCCAGTACAAGCCCGGCGCGGGTGGCGGCCTGATGTGGGCGCAGATGAACCAGCTCGCGGGCGACGGCACCAACATCGTCGGCGTGAACCTGCCGCACATCGTGTTCCAGCCGATCGAGGGGCAGGTGACCTACAAGACCGACGACGTGACGCCGGTGTTCTGGTTCCACTACACGCCCGACGCGCTGGTGGTGCAGGAGGGCAGCCCGATCAAGACGTTCCAGGATTTCGTCAAGGCGGCCAAGGCCGACCCGGGCAAGATTTCGCTCGGCGGCTCGGGCCTCAACTCGGCGAACCACGCTGCGCACGAGCGCATGAACGCGGCCTTCGGCTTCAAGACCACCTACGTGCCGTTCAAGGGCACCGGCGACATGACCACCGCGGTGATCGGCGGGCACGTCGGCGGGGCGATGTCCTACACGGCGTTTGCGATCAACAACAAGGGCAAGGTACGGGCGCTTGCCGTGGCGATGGACAAGCGTCACCCGCTGCTCCCCGATGTGCCGACCTTCCGCGAACTGGGCGTGGACTGGGTGGACGGCGCTTATCGCGGCATTGGCGTGCCGAAGTCGACGCCGGCGGATGCCAAGAAGCGCGTCTCCGACCTCTGGATGGCGCTCAACAACGATCCCGAGATGAAAGAGCTCGCCGCCAAGAGCGGGTTCGAGCTGGTGAACGTGGGCGTCGCCGAGATGGACGCCTTCATGAAGGAAAAGACAAAGCTCTATACCGACGGGGCGAGGCTCCTGGGCCTCGGCAAGAAGTAGGGCCTACTCCCGCACCCTCGAGAGCTTCACCACCTCCGGCACACGGCGCAGCGCGCGCATGACGCGCGCGAGGTGCTGGCGGTTGGCCACTTCGAGCACGAACAGCATCGGGGTGTAGAGCGAACGGTCCTCGTCCATCGTGATCGAGTCGATGTTCGAGCCGGCGTCGGCGATCTCGGAGGCGACCTTGGCCAGCACGCCGCGCTGGTTGGTTACGGTGACGACGATCCCCGCCTGGAAGAGCTTGTTCGCGGCCGGGTCCCAGTCCACGTCGATCCAGTTGTCGGGCTCGTTCCGGCGCGAGCGCGCGATCTGCCGGCACTCGGCCGAATGCACCACCAGGCCCTGGCCTTTCTTGATGGACCCCACAATCTGGTCGCCGGGAATCGGGCGGCAGCAGGTCGCGAGCTGCACGGCCATGCCCTCGGTGCCGCGGATGACGACGTTGCCGGTCTTCGCGCCGGCCCTGGCCTCTTCCCTGGCGGTTTCGTTGAAGCGCAGCAGGCGCCGTGCGGTGACGGACGGCAGGCGCTTGCCCAGGCCGATGTCGGCGAGAACTTCCTGCTTCGAGCGGGCCCCGCTGTCGCGCACCGCGCGTTCCCAGTTCGCCTCGTCGATCCCGGAGAGCTGCACGCCCAGGGCGCGCAAGGCCTGGTCGAGCAGGCGCTCGCCCAGCGCCGCCGACTCGTCGTACTGCATGGTCTTCAGGAAGTGGCGGATGTTGGAGCGCGCCTTGCCTGTGCGCACGTACTGAAGCCATCCCGGACTGGGCTTGGCGTGGCTCGCGGTGACGATCTCGATGCGGTCGCCATTGCGCAACTCGGTGCGCAGCGGCACGAGCTCGCTGTTGACCTTGGCCGCGACGCAGCGGTTGCCGATGTCGGTGTGCACCGCATAGGCCATGTCGACCGCCGTGGCGCCGCGCGGGAGCGAAAGGATGCGTCCCTTGGGCGTGAACACGTAGACCTCGTCGGGGAACAGGTCGAACTTGATGTGCTCGAGGAACTCGGCCGAGTCGCCGGACTGGTTCTGGATCTCGAGCAGCGACTGCAGCCACTGGTGGGTCTTTTTCTGCAGGTCCGAGAGCGTCGTCGCGTCGCCCTTGTACATCCAGTGCGAGGCCACGCCGGTTTCCGCGATCCGGTGCATCTGCTCGGTGCGGATCTGCAGCTCCAGCGGCGTGCCGAACGGGCCGATCAGCGTGGTGTGCAGCGACTGGTAGCCGTTGGCCTTGGGGATCGCGATGTAATCCTTGAACTTGCCCGGCACCGGCTTGTAGAGCCCGTGCAGCGCGCCGAGCGTGAGGTAGCAGGCCGGCATGTCCTTCACGATGACCCGAAAGCCGTAGATGTCGTGCACCTCGGAGAACGTGAGGTGCTTCTCGAGCATCTTCTTGTAGGTGCTGTAGATGTGCTTCTCGCGGCCGGTCACAACCGCTTCTATGCCTGCCTCGGCGAGGCGCGCCTTGATCGCCTCCTGGGTCTTGCCGATCACCTCGCGCCGGTTGCCGCGCGCCGAGCGGGTGGCCTTGGCGAGCACCCGGTGGCGCAGCGGATACAGGTGGGAGAACGAGAGCTCCTCCAGTTCCTGGAAGAGGTTGTTGAGGCCAAGGCGGTTGGCGATCGGGGCGTAGATCTCACGCGTCTCGCGCGCCACGCGGCGGCGCTTGGGCGCCGACACGACGCCCAGCGTCCTCATGTTGTGCAGGCGGTCGGCGAGCTTGATCAGGATGACGCGCACGTCGCGCGCCATGGCGAGCAGCATCTTGCGGAAATTCTCGGCCTGGGCGTCCTCGGCCGACTGGAACTCGATCTTGTCGAGCTTGGAGAGCCCGTCCACGAGTTCCGCGACGGGCTTGCCGAACGTGTCGGAGATCTCGTCCTTGGTGACGGAGGTGTCCTCCATCACGTCGTGCAGCAGCGCGGCCATCAGCGCCTGGCTGTCCAGGTGCCAGCCGGCGAGGATCTCGGTGACCGCGAGCGGGTGCGAGATGTAGGGCTCGCCCGACTGGCGGGTCTGCCCGGCGTGCGCGGCCTCGCTGAACCGGTAGGCCTCGCCGAGCTTGGCGACGTCGGCGGGCTTGAGGTAGGTGAACAGCCCTTCGTTCAGGGCGGAGACGGCAGCCATGGTGTGGCCACCCGTTCGATCAGGGCGTCGCGATCGGCATCGGCGACGCGGGGTTCTTCTTCAGCACTTCCAGTCCGACCTTGCCGGTCGCGATCTCGCGCAGCGCGATCACGGTGGGCTTGTCCTTGTTCGGCTCCACAAGGGGCGAAGCGCCGGTGCTCACCTGCCGCGCGCGGTAGGTCGCGGCGAGGGTGAGCTGGAAGCGGTTGGGGATGCGTTTGAGACAATCGTCGACGGTAATGCGTGCCATGGCCTAGTTCCCAAGTCTGAAGAGTTCCGGATGCAGCGCAAGCTGGCGGGCGGTGCCCAGCCGTGCGGCGCGTATGATTGCGAGGAGGTCTTGCGAGGCCTCATCGAAGTCCTTGTTAATAATAGCATAATCGAACTCCGGCGAGTGGCTGATCTCGTCCCTGGCCGCCGCCATCCTGCGGCGGATCACAACGGCCGAGTCCTGGCCGCGCTTCTGCATGCGCCGCTCGAGCTCGTCGATCGACGGTGGCAGGATGAAAATCCCTGTGCAATCAGGGTAGAGGCGCCGCACCTGCTGCGCGCCCTGCCAGTCGATCTCGAGGATCAAGTCGTGGTTTTCGGCCAGTTCGCGGTTGAGCGCGGTTTCCGAAGTCCCGTAACGGTTGCCGTGCACTTCGGCCGATTCGAGGAACTCGCCCCGCTCGAGCATCGCAATGAAGGTCTTGTCGTCGACGAAATGGTAGTCGCGGCCATCCTGCTCGCCGGGACGCGGTGCGCGCGTGGTGTAGGACACCGACAAACGCAGCGCCGGGTCGACCTTGAGCGCCGCCGCGATCAGCGAGGATTTGCCCGCGCCCGAGGGCGCCGTGATGACGATCAGGTGGCCTTGCATCGCGGTCCTACTCGATGTTCTGCACCTGCTCGCGCATCTGCTCGATCAGGAGTTTGAGTTCCAGGGCGCAGTCCGAGATCGGCTGCGAGGCCGCCTTCGACCCGAGGGTGTTCGCTTCGCGGTTGAGCTCCTGCATGAGGAAGTCGAGGCGCTTGCCCGCAGCACCGCCCTTGGCGAGCACCCGTTCCACCTCGTCGAGGTGCGCCTTTAGGCGCTGCAGTTCCTCGTCCACGTCGATCTTCATGCCGAACACGGCGATTTCCTGCCGCAGGCGCTCGTCGTCGGCGGCACCGAGCGCGTCGCGCAGGCGCTGGGCGAGTTTCTCCTGGTAGGCGGCGATCGCCGCGGGTACCAGCGGGGCCACCACCGCCACGGCGCGGCGCATGGCGGCCACGCGCTCGCGGATCACGCCGGCAAGCTTCGCGCCTTCGCGGCCGCGCGCGGCGCTGAGTTCGCCGATGGCCTGGGTGGCGAGTTTGCCGGCCTGCTCGCGCAGCTCGGTTTCCGAGACCCGGCCTTCGGCGAGCACGCCGGGCCAGCGCAGCACGTCGGCCGCCCGCAAGGGTTCTGCGCCAGGGATCTCCCGGCGCACGATTTCGGCGAGCTTCTTCAGTTCCTCGAGCGCATCCATGTTGAGCGCCTGCGCGCGCGGGCCGCTGGCGGTCGTCGAAAACGACAGCCTGCAGTCGACCTTGCCGCGCGAGAGCTGCGCCGAGATCGCCTCGCGCAGGGCCGGCTCGAGCATGCGCAGCTCGTCGGCCACCCGGAACTGGATGTCGAGGTAGCGCGAGTTCACCGTGCGCAGCTCGACGTTGAGCGTGCCGCCGGTGATTTCCGCCGAGGCGACGGCGAAGCCGGTCATGCTGTGGATCATCGGATGGCCAGAAAAGTGAAGGAAATAGGCGCTACTGTGACCTAGTGCGCAGTCCTCCGAAACCAAGCGCGTATCATAGCAGTCTGCAGTAGCCCAACCTGCACCTCGACCCGAAGCGCTTCACCACACATGTCGACGCAGCAAGCCAACCAGCCGTTGCCGGAAGGCTCCCAACTCGAAAACTACCGGATCCTGCGGGTTCTTTCCTCGGGCGGGTTCTCCTTCGTCTACCTCGCGCACGACGAGCACGAGACGCCGGTGGCGATCAAGGAGTACCTGCCCGCGTCGCTCGCGCTGCGCACCGGCACCGACGCAGCGCCCGCGGTGCCCGAGGCGAACCAGGCGATCTTCCGCTACGGCATGAAATGCTTCTTCGAGGAGGGGCGGGCCCTCGCCACGCTGTCGCACCCCAACGTGGTGCGGGTGATGAATTTTTTCCGCGCCAACGAAACCGTCTACATGGTGATGCGCTACGAGCGCGGCCGCACGCTGCAGGAGCACATCCACGCGCGGCAGGGGACCCTGAAGGAATCCTGGATCCGCCGCACCTTCACGCAGTTGCTGCATGGGCTGCGCGAAGTGCACGCTAGGAAGCTCCTCCACCTCGACATCAAGCCGGGCAACATCTACGTGAGAAACGACGGCACGCCGCTGCTCATCGATTTCGGCGCGGCGCGCCAGACGCTGACGGCCGAAGGCACCAAGCTGCCGCCGATGTACACGCCCGGATTCGCCTCGCCGGAACACTATGCCAAGCGCGAGAACCTCGGGCCCTGGAGCGACATGTATTCGGTCGGGGCGGCCCTGTATGCTTGCCTGTCCGGCGACGCGCCGCAGCCCGCCAACGAGAGGCTCGACAACGACAAGGTCGAGCCGGCCCGCAAGGCGTGGAGCGGCAAGTACACCAACCAGCTGCTCGACACGATCGACTGGTGCATGCGGCTGGACCACCTCGAGCGCCCGCAGAGCGTGCTCGCGCTGCAAAAGGCGCTGATGGGCGAGAAGGAGCCCGGCCACAAGGGCGAGGGCCCGCTGATGGACCAGCTGAAGGACCTGCTGGTGCGCTTCACACGGCGCCCTGAGGGCGAAGCGGGCAAGGCCCGAGCGAGGGACGAAGTGCACGAGAAGTAGGCGGCAGGAGCCGCCGGCAATAAAGCGTTTCGGGGGAAGTGCAGCGCGCATGAAGTTCTCGATCTTCCAGGACAGCCGCGTGGGGGCGCGGTCCTATAACCAGGACCGGCTCGGCTATTGGTATACGCGCGATTCGCTCCTGCTCGTCCTTGCCGACGGCATGGGCGGCCACCTGCTGGGTGAAGTGGCCGCGCAGATCGCGGTGGATACGCTCGGGGCGAGCTTCCAGAAGGATGCGAATCCCCGCATCCCCGACCCGGACCTGTTCCTGTACCGCTCGGTCGGGCGCATCCACGCCGCGATCGATGAGCACGCAAGAAAGCACGCGCTTCCCGATTCGCCGCGCACCACGCTGGTCGCGTGCGTCGTGCAGGACGGCCATGCGTGGTGGACGCATGTGGGCGACTCGCGCCTGTATCTCATCCGCCGCAGCCGGGTGGTCGCGCGCACCCACGATCACACACGCGTCCAGCAGCTCGTGGACGCGGGGCGCATCCGCGAGGAGGCTGTCAGTTCCCACCCCGAGCGGAACCTCCTCTTGCAGTGCCTGGGCGGCGGGCGCGTGCCGCGCGTCGAGCCGACCGCCAGCGCGCGGCTCGCGAAGGACGACATCGTGCTGCTTTGCTCGGACGGGTTCTGGGGGCCGCTCTCGCAACGGCAGATGCTCGGCACGCTCGCCGAGAAGCCCATCGCGCAGGCACTGCCCGAACTCATGACGCACGCCGAGGCGCTCGCGGGACCGCAATGCGATAATGTTTCGGTGGTCGCGATCAGCTGGAGCGAGGAGGCCGTCGCGCCCGCCGCGTACCCGGACGTGGCCGGGCCCCTGACGGTCCCGTCCTACGAGATGCCCACCGAGATCCAGGATTTCACCGCCACGGACCCGGATTTCACCAAGGTCAACCTGTCGGACGAGGACATCGAGCGCGCGATCGCCGACATCAAGACCGCCCTTAAACGCTACAACCCAGAGAAGAAATGAGACCGAGCAAACGCAAGCCCGACCAGTTGCGCGCAGTCACCATCGAGCGCGGCTACACCAAGCACGCGGAGGGCTCCGTGCTGGTGTCCTTCGGCGACACCAGGGTGCTGTGCACCGCGAGCGTGGAGGACCGGGTTCCGGGCTTTCTCAGGGGCCGAAACCAGGGGTGGCTTACGGCCGAGTACGGCATGCTGCCGCGCGCCACCAACACGCGTGGCGACCGCGAGGCGGCGCGCGGCAAACAGTCCGGGCGCACCCAGGAGATCCAGCGCCTGATCGGGCGCTCGATGCGCGCGGTGGTCGACCTCGCAAAGCTTGGCGAGCGCACGATCCAGATCGACTGCGACGTGCTGCAGGCCGACGGGGGCACGCGCACGGCTGCGATCACGGGCGCATTCGTGGCGGTGCACGACGCGCTGACCTGGCTCAGGAAGCGGGGCGCGTTCGAAGAGCTGCCACTGATCAACTTCGTCGCTGCGGTTTCCGTGGGCGTGTACGAAGGCACGCCGGTGCTCGACCTCGACTACGCCGAGGACTCCAGCTGCGACACGGACATGAACGTCGTGATGACCGGAAAGGGCGGGTTCATCGAGGTGCAGGGCACGGCCGAGGGGGCATCGTTCTCCAAAGAGGAGCTCGACGCGCTGCTCGGCCTGGCGGACAAGGGCATCAAAAAGCTCGTCGCCCTGCAGAAGAAATCGCTGGCGCAGTAGTTCGGGGCGATGAAAAAGCTCGCGTGAGGAATCGACTCGACAAGCTCGTCGTGGCGAGCAGCAATCCCGGCAAGCTCGCCGAGATCCGGGCATTGCTCCAGCTGCTCGAGATCGAAGTGATTTCCCAGGGCGAGCTCGGGATCCCGGATGCCGAGGAGCCGCACTGTACTTTTCTCGAGAACGCGCTGGCCAAGGCGCGGCACACGAGCCGCGCCTCGGGCCTGCCGGCGCTGGCCGACGATTCGGGCATCTGCGTGGATGCGCTCGGCGGCGAGCCGGGCGTGAACTCGGCGTACTTTGCGGGCACCGACGGTACTCGGGAGGAGCGCGATGCGCGCAACAACGCCAAGCTGCTCGCCGCGCTCAAGGACGAACCGGTGAAGTCCGCGCACTACGCCTGCGTGATGGTGCTGGTCCGCCACGCCAACGATCCGCAGCCGCTGGTGGCCGAGGGCAGCTGGCGCGGCGAGATTACCAGCGTCGTGCGTGGCGAGAACGGCTTCGGCTACGACCCGCTGTTCCTCCTGCCCGAGCGTGGCAAGACGGCGGCTGAACTGGATCCGACCGAAAAGAACCGCATCAGCCATCGCGGCCGTGCGCTGCAGCGGCTGATCTCGCGGCTGCAGGAAGAGGGTTGATGCCTTCGCAAGCGAAGGTCGCGCTCGCGCGCCCTGGTGCGATCCGGCTCGAGGCCCTGCCGCCGCTTTCGCTCTACGTGCACATGCCGTGGTGCGTGCGCAAATGCCCGTACTGCGACTTCAACTCCCACGAAAAGAAAGGCGACCTGCCGGAAGACGCGTACTGCGCGGCGCTGGTCGC
>JANNWA010000443.1:0-16959 GCA_031408275.1 Pseudomonadota bacterium | reverse complement strand
GAGGTGATCACCACGATCGGCGGCTCGACCGCCTTCAGCGTGCCGGTTTCGGGGATCGTGATCTGGAAGTCCGACAGCACCTCGAGCAGGTAGGCCTCGAACGGCTCGTCGGTGCGGTCCAGCTCGTCGATCAGCAGGACCGGTGCCTTGCCCGGCTTGCCCTCGAGGGCACGTGCCAGCGCGCGCTTGATCAGGAATTTTTCGGAGAAGATGTCGGCGGCGAGTTTTTCCTTCGATTTCTCGCCCGCCGCCTCGGCCAGCCGGATCTCGATCATCTGGCGCGAATAGTTCCACTCGTAGGCCGCCTGCGCGATGTCGAGGCCCTCGTAGCACTGCAGGCGGATCAGCTCGCGCCCCAGCGCGGCGGCCATCACCTTGGCGATCTCGGTCTTGCCCACGCCGGCCTCGCCCTCCAGGAACAGCGGGCGCTTCATGGCCAGGGCGAGGAATACGGAGGTCGCGAGGCTGCGGTCGGCGACGTAGTCGGCCGAGGTCAGCAGCTTCAGGGTTTCGTCGATCGAGGCGGGGACTGCGGTGCGGGCAGCGGTCATTTCGGGAGCCGGTACGGGGAGGGAACGCACATTTTCCGGCATTTGCCCGGGCAGCGCCACCTATCCACACATCGGGCGGCCCCGGCGTTAGAGGGAGTTTCGCTTGACCGGCCCCGAAGTGCGGCCGGCACCCTTGCAATCCGGGATAATTGCCGCCCATGAAAGCCGCTCCCTTCGAATACACCAGAGTCGCCAGCCTTGCCGAGGCCTGCGCGCTGCTGGCGGAGCATGGCGGGGACGCCAAGCTCATCGCCGGCGGCCAGAGTCTGGTCCCGATGATGGCCATGCGCCTCGCCCGGCCCGCCTGGCTCGTGGATATCAACCGGCTCGACGAGCTGAAACACGTGGAACTGCGCGACGACGCGCTGGTCGTCGGCGCGACGGTCCGCCAATGCGTGATCGAACGCAATGCCGATGCAGTCCGTAGCCTGCCCCTCATGAACAAGGCGCTCAAATGGGTCGGGCATGTGCAGACCCGCAACCGCGGTACGGTAGGCGGCTCGATCGTCCACGCCGACCCGTCCGCGGAAATTCCATTGGTGGCCTGCGTGCTCGACGCGACACTCGTGCTGCAGGACGCCTCCGGCCCGACCGAGGTCGCGGCACGTGAGTTCTTCTTCGCGCCGATGGTGACCGCGATCGCGCCGGAGCAATGCCTCGCCGAGATCCGCTTCCCGGTGTGGAAGGCGGCCCGAGTGGGGTGCTCGTTCGAGGAGGTCAGCATCCGGCACGGCGACTTCGCGATCGTGTCGGCCTGCGCGCAGGTGGCGCTCGATGCGGACGGCAAATGCGGCCGGGCCGCGCTTGGCATCGGCGGCGCCTCGCCCTTTCCGCACGCGCTGCCCGAAATCGGCGCGATGCTCGAGGGCAGAGCTCTGGACGACATGCTGATCGAGGACGCGGCGGTGGCCGTGGCCGACCTGATCGACCCCGACGGCGACCTGCACGCGACCGCTGAATACCGCAGGTTCCTCGCGCGCATGCTGGCCATGCGCGTGTTGAAGGCAGCCGTGGCCGATGCGGTCGGGAAGGAAGTGCAATGAACGAAAAGCTCTATCCGCTGTCAGTCACGGTCAACGGCAAGGTGCACATGGCCGAAGTGCCCGCACGCCTCACGCTGGTCGATTTCCTGCGCGACACGCTGCGCCTCACCGGCACGCACGTGGGCTGCGAGCATGGCATCTGCGGCGCCTGCTCGGTAATCCTCGACGGGGCGCCCGTGCGCTCGTGCCTGATGTTCGCGGTGCAGCTCGACGGCTGCACGGTGACAACGATCGAGGGGCTCACGCGTCCCGACGGAACGCCGAGCGCGCTCCAGGACGCGTTCTGCGAAGCGCACGGCCTGCAGTGCGGCTACTGCACGCCCGGCATGATCGTGGCTTCGCACGCGCTGCTCGAATCCAACCCGGCGCCCACGGAGGCCGAGATCCGCGACGCGATCGGCGGCAATCTGTGCCGCTGCACGGGCTACCAGCAGATCGTGCACGCGGTCCAGCTCGCCGCCGAAAACATTGCAAACGGTGCCAAGTGAGCGCGCAGCCCGGCAACTACCGTTACATCGGCTCCAAGCGCCGCACCAAGGAAGACCCGCGCTTCGTCACCGGCCGCGGGCACTACGTGGCGGACATCGCGCTGCCGGGCATGAAGCATGTCGCGCTCGTCACCAGCCCCCACGCCTCGGCGCGCATCAAGGCCATCCGCACGGTCAAGGCACTGGCCCTGCCCGGCGTGCACTACGCGCTCACCGGCGAGGAACTCTGCGCCAACGTGGATCCGCTGTTTGTGGGCGTCGATGCGCCCAGGGTCGCGCGCTACCCGCTTGCTCGCGGCGTGGTTCGGTATTCCGGCGAGTGGGTGGTGGCGGTGGTGGCCGACTCCCGAGCGCTGGCCGAAGACGCGGCCGAGCGCATCGAGATCGACTACGAGCCTACCGACTACATCCTCGATCCGGAGAAGGCCATCCTGCCCGGTGCGGTGCTGGTGCACCCGGATCACGGCAGCAACGTGCTTTACCGGCGCACCTTCACCTGGGGTCCGGTCGAGGCGGATTTCGCCAAGGCGCAACACCAGCTTTCGTTCCGCGTGCACTGGGGCCGCAGCGCCACCGTGCCGATCGAGACCTTCGGCATCGCGGCGCAATGGGACCCGGGCACGCAGCTGCTCGACGTCTGGGCCTCGATCCAGATGCCCAAGTACCCCGACCAGCTTGCGAAGGCGTTACGCCTGCCAGGCAACGCGGTGCGCGTGCACTTCGACGTGGATGTGGGCGGCAGCTACGGCGTGAAGCGCGGCATCAAGCACACGGTGCTGGTGGGCTACCTCGCGAAGAAGCTCAGGCTCCCCGTGCGTTTCATCGAGGACCGACTGGAGAACATGCGCGGCGGCGACATGCACGGCCCCGACCGGATCTTCGACATGACGGTGGCGTTCGACACCGACGGCACCATCCATTCGCTCAAGATCCGGGCGCTCGACGACGTGGGCGCGTACGCCGGCCGCTCGCCGCTGCAGCTGGGCAAGCCCGTGGGCGCGATCGTCGGGCCGTACCGCATCACGAGCGTCGAGTACGAGCCGATCTCCGTGTTGACCAACAAAACCGCGCAGGAGGCCGTGCGCGGATTCGGGCAGGCGCCGACCAACTACGCGATTGAGTCGGCGATCGACCGCGTCGCGCGGCACCTCGGCATGGACCCCATCGAGCTGCGCAAGAAGAACTTCATCACCAAGGACCAGTTTCCGTACCTGATCCCGAGCGGCTCGACCTACGACAGCGGCGACTACCACACGGTGCTCGACAAGGCGCTGCGCGCAGTCGATTACCCCGCGCTGATTGCGGCGCGCGATGCAGCCAGGAAAGCGGGACGGCTCGCGGGCGTGGGCATCGCCACCTGCCTCGAGCCTTCGGGCGGCAACTCGGCGTTCGAGCCCCTGTTCAACCCCAAGAACGAAACCACGACCTGGATGGACTCGTGCCTGGTTCGCGTCGACATCTCGGGTGCGGTCACCGGGGTCATGAACACTTCGACCTCGGGCCAGGGCCACGAGACGCTGGTGGCCACGGTGCTGGGCGAGGTGCTCGAGCGCGATCCCGACACTATCCGCGTGGTGCACGCCGATTCGCTCAACGCGCTGCCCTCGAACAGCCCGGTGGGCAGCCGCATGGCGATCATGCTCGGCGGCGCGGCAGCGGGCGCGGCGAAGAAGGTGAAGGCGGCGCTGATGGCGATTGCCGCCCACAACCTCGGCGTTGCGCTGGAATCCCTCGAATATCGCGACGGCAACATCTCTGCGAAGGGGGACGCGAAGAAGTCGCTGTCCTGGGACGCGCTCGTCGAGATCGCGCACCGCAAGTTCCACAAGCTGCCGCCGGGCCTTGAGCCCGGGCTGCAGGCCAAGTTCGTCTGGGAGGTGCCCACGGGCGGCGGCCTGCCCACGGCGGACGGGCGCATCCAGATGTACCCGTGCTACTCGTTCGAGGCGCACCTCGTGCTGGTGGAGATCGATCCGTCCAGCGCGCAGCCGAAGATCATGCGCTATCTCTGCGGCCACGACTGCGGCACGATGATCAACCCGGACATCGTCCACGGCATGACCTACGGCGGCATCGCGCACGGGATCGGTGCGGCCCTGTACGAGAAGTTCGCGTTCAGCGACAACGGGCAACTCGCCAGCCAGACCTTCATGGATTACCTTATGCCCAGCGCGCTGGAGGTGCCGGCGATCGTCATCGTCGATCACTGCACCCCGTCGCCGCTGACCGAGTTCGGGCAAAAAGGATCGGGGGAGGCCGGCTATCTCGGCGCCCCTGCCGCGATCGCGAACGCGATCAACGACGCCCTCGCGCCACTCGGGGCATCGATCGACGAGCTGCCCATGACCCCGTTGGCGATCTGGACACAACTACAAGGAGGCAGGACCCCATGAACCGCATCATGAAACTGCTCGGCGCTTTCGCCGTGCTCACCATTTCAACCGGCGCCGCATTCGCCCAGGCGTGGCCCACGAAGCCGGTGCGCGTGGTCGTGGCATTGCCGCCCGGCAGCGGCACCGACATCACCGGGCGCGCGATCGCCGCCAGCCTCGCCGCGCAGACGGGGCAGCCCTTCATCGTGGAAAACCGCCCCGGCGGCAGCGGCAGCATCGCCATGAACATGGTGGCCAAGGCCGACCCGGACGGCTACACGATCCTGGTGATGTCCTCCTCCTGGACGGTGACGCCCTCGACCGTGCCGAACCTGCCCTATGACACGCTCAAGGACCTCGCGGGCGTCACCATGCTCGCCGACATCGCCAACGCGCTCGCCGTGCGCGCGGATCGCGATCTCAAGTCCGTCAAGGACCTGATCGCGGCGGCCAAGGCGAATCCCGGCAAGATGAACGCAGCCGTGATCGGCGCGGGCAGCGCAACCCACCTGACCACGGAGCGGTTTCGGCTCTCCGCGGGGATCGACGTGCTCTCGGTGCCATACAAGGGCACGCCCGAGGCGCTTACGGACGTGCTGAGCGGGCGGGTCGACTATTGCTTCTGCCCGATCGGCAACGTGATGCCCATGGTCAAGGACGGGCGCCTGCGCGCGCTGGCGGTGAGCTCGAAGCAGCGCACCTCCACCCAGCCGGACCTGCTGACCACCGAGGAGGCCGGTGTGCCGAACTCCGCGCAGCCGTTCTGGGTCGGCATGGGCGTGCCGGCGAAAACGCCGCGCGACATCCTGGCCCGCCTCCACGCCGAGACGGTCAAGGCGCTCAATTCGCCGGAGATCAAGGCCCGCTGGGCCAGCCTGAACCAGGACGTACGCATCTTCACCCCCGAGGCGTTCGACGCGCTGCTTCGCGAAGAGGTGGTATCGAACGCCAAGCTCGTGAAGGAAGCCAACATCAAGGCGAACTGAGGCCGGTCTCCGGCTCCAGCGGATCGATGCAGGTGCACCAGCACGACCTGTCAGAGGTCGACCTAGTCGTAGTCGGCCACGGTGCGGCCGGCCTTGCGGCGGCGCTCTCCGCGGCCGAAGCCGCGCCCGGCGCCCGCATCGCGGTGCTCGAGAAGACCGCCGCGGGGTCGAGCGGCGGGGGGACGCGCTGGAGTCCCTCGAACATGCGCCTCAAGTCCACCGCGGAGCTTGCCCCCGACTTTGAAGCCGACCTGCTCGAAGCCAGCGGCGGGCGTGGCGATAGTGCCTACTACCGTAAGCTTGCGGACGAGGCGCCCGCGACGGTTCAGTGGGTCGAACGCCATGGCGTGGCGTTCCATGCGCCGGGGTATTACCTGAGCGCCGGGCCGCCGCGCATTCAGCCGGTCGGCGGCGGCGCGGCCATCGTCGACGCGCTCGCCCGGGCCGCGAAGGCCGCCAGCGTGGAGTTTCGTTACGACTGCCGCGCGGAACGCCTAGTGCGCGGGGCGGACGGCGAAATATCGGGCCTCGAGGTGCGTGGCGCGGGGGGCGCAATACGCCGCGTTGCCGCGAATGCGGTGGTGCTCGCGAGCGGCGGCTTCCAGGGCAACGGAGCGATGCTGCGCGAGCACTTCGGCCCCGGGGGCGAGAGCCTCGCGCCGATTTCGCCGGGCTCGGCGCGCACTGAAGGCGAAGGCATCCGCATGGCGTTGGATGCGGGCGCGCTTGCCGCCGGCGACTGGGGTGGCATGCACATCGAACCGGTCGATCCACGCAGCACTGGCCCCGCGCCAGTGGTGCTCGTGTATCCCTACGGTATCGTGGTGGATTGCGAGGGACGCAGGCTGTTCGACGAAGGCCGCGGCCTCGTGCACGAAACCTGGGAAGAGTATTCGCGCGCCATCCACTTTTCGGCGCCCGGGCGCAAGGCGTGGGCGGTGCTCGACGCGCGCTTGCGCGACATCGCCGGCTACGAGCGCGCGATCCGCTCCGAGGTGCCGCCGGTCGAGGCGGCCACGCTGGCGGAGCTTGCCGCACTCACCGGCATCGATGCCGAAGGCCTCGAGCGAACGGTCGCCGCCTACAATGCGGCGTGTACCGGCGATGACGCCCGTTTCGACGCCGCGCGTGCCGACGGCCTGGCGGCCTCCGCCGGACTCGTCCCGCCCAAATCGAACTGGGCGCGGGCGCTGGACCGCGCGCCGTTCCTCGCCTACCCGCTCGTCGGCGCGATCGCCTATACCTTCGGCGGTGTGGCAACCAACGAGGACGCCCAAGTCCTGGGCGCGAACGGGCCGATCCCCGGGTTGTACGCGGCGGGCGAAGTCACAGGACACTTTTACGGCTCGGCCCCGAACGCGGTGGCTGTGCTGCGCGCGCTTGTGTTCGGCCGCATCGCGGGCCGTGCGGCGGTGGCGCACCTTGCAACGAACCAATCCAGCATGCTTCAAATATAAAACAGGCAGGCACGATGATCATCGACATCCATGCGCATTACCTCCCCAGGCTCATCTACGAGCGCTTCGACGCGGAGCACAAGGCCTTTCCCGGCGTCACCCTCAAGCGCGAAGACAAGGCCTTCCGCATGCAGTTTCCGGGCGGCGAACTGACGCGCCCGATCTCGCCGAACCTCTCTGACATCGACCACCGCCGCGCCTGGATGGACAAGAACGGCATCGACCACCAGCTGGTGGGAGGCTGGCTCGACAGCTTCGGCTACGAACTGCCCGTGATGGAAGGCCTGGCTTGGAGCCGCTTCATCAACGCGTGCATGAAAGAGTCCTTGCAGGCAGAGACGCGCTTCACGCCGCTCGCGACCGTGCCGCTGCAGGACGGCAAGCTCGCGGCGCAGGTGCTCGGCGAGGCGATGGATGCGGGTTTCGGCGGAGTCATGATCGGCACGCTGCCCAGCGGGCAGGGCGGCAACCTCGACGCGCCCGGCCTCGATCCTTTCTGGCAGGCGGCCTCTGACCTCAAGGCGGGCGTCTTCCTGCACCCGATGTTCCTGTGCGGCGAGGCGCGCCTGGCCGACTACGACCTCGTGAACGCAATCGGGCGGGTCGCCGACACGTCGATCGCGGTGTCGCGCCTGCTTTTCTCGGGACACCTGCTCAAGTTTCCCGGCATGAAGCTCGTGATTTCGCACGGCGGGGCCGCGCTGCCCTACGTCCTGGGGCGCCTCGGACGCAACTTCACTATCGCGCAGGGCAAGTATGCCGATCCGCGCAAGGGCTTCGAGGCGCTGTACTTCGACTCCGTCGTGTTCGACCGCGACGCATTCGAATTCCTCGCCGCCAAGGCGGGCCCCGGCAAGATCATGCTGGGCTCCGACATGCCCTTCCCGATCGGCGACCTCGAGCCGCAGAAGCTCGTGCATGCCGCGCATTTGAGCGAGCACGAAAGAGAGGGCGTCCTGGGACGCACCGCACAGGGCGTGTTCCGCCTGCGGCCCGACTGCTGGTGCGGGCCCTGACATGGCGCTCGAACTCAAAGGCGAGCAGGCGCTGAAGGTGGGGCAGGCGGAGCTCTGGCGCCTGCTGAATGACCCAGACGTCCTTGCGAAGACCATTCCCGGCTGCAACGCCGTGCGCGCGCTCGGCGACGATCGGTACGAGATGGGACTCAAGCTGCAGGTGGCCAACGTGTCCGGCGAGTACATGGGCAGCGTCGCGATCACCGAGAAGCGCGAGCCCGCGCATTACGTGCTTGCGGTCGAGGGGCAGGGATCGATCGGGTTCATGAAGGGCAGCGCCGCGTTCGACCTCGAGCCCAAGGCAGACAACGAGACGCTGCTGCGCTATGCAGGCAGCGCAGAAGTCGGCGGCGTGGTCGCGGGCGTCGGGCAGCGCGTCCTCTCGGGCGTCGCGAAGTACATGGTGGGGCGGTTCTTCAAGGCGCTCGAGAAACACATCGCCAACAATCCTGCGTGAAGCGCGACCGGGATCCGGATCCGGCGGAGAAACCGGACGCGGGTCCTAAAGCGGATACACCAGCAGCACGTCGATGCAGCGCGAGTCGAGGATCACGCGCCGCTCCCTGAATTTCGGCTCCCCGCCCTCGAACACGATCCGATCGAGGTACTTGCCGAGCGCGAAGAGTTCCGTCTCGCCGCTTTCCATGGTCCGGTAAACGGTGAAATTCGAGCGCGCGCTGATGCCCCCGTCCGGCGCCGGCCGCAGGTCGGGCCGCCCAAGAATGTGGCAATGCGTGTGCGGCTCGAACACGTTGGCGGTTTTCAGCGCGAGCACGCGATCCTCCATCATGCCGCGCCCGTTGCAGAGCATGATCCCGATCGGGTAGCCGGCCTCGAAGTTTTCGCGCGTGGTGACCTGGTACACCGCGTCCTGCGTGAAGAACCCGGTCCAGTCGTCGATCAGCCCGTCATCGAGGCGGTGGGCGTAGGCGGCGAGGAGGTTCTCTACCCGAAACCAGGTGCCGGGGTCGATCGATTCCAATTCAGTTGAACCCCATGATGTCCCGGTACCCGTGCCAGAACCCGCGCACCGAGGCTTCCGTGGCCCGCGAGGATTCGTTCGACTCGGCCACCTTGCCGCCCATTTCGATGAAAGCGTTCTCGTCCGGGCTGCCCTGCGTGCCGCGCTGCACGAAGGCGTTGATGCAGCCGTCCTCGAGCGATACCAGGCCCGCGGCGCCGGTCAGGTTGCCCTGCATCACGCGCATCTGCTGCTGCGCCGCGTCGTCGCGCTCGTAGCCCAGGAATACCCAGTAGAGCTCGGTCTTGTCCACGCCGCGCGGCACGAAGTACCTGACCGCCAGCGAGTTGAGCGTGAAATGCACCACCAGCGTCGGGAACACGGTCTGGATGCTGTGCGTGATGCCGTCGTCGAACTCCTCCCAGGCCTTGAGGAGTTCCGGCCCGGCCAGCTCGGACTGGTACTGCCCGGAGTGGACGTTCTCGTATTCCTTTTCGGCCTGCAACGTGGCGCGCTTGGTGTAGCTGATGTGGTGCCACTTCCTGTCCGACAGGATGATGCCGCCGTCCATGTCCAGGCGGTTCACCTTGAACGTGGTGTAGAAAGTGTGCAGCAGCGTGGCATGGTAGGAGTCGCGCACGTTTTCGGCGTACAGCTTCCAGTTGTTGTGGATCATCTGGCTGTGCACGCCGAGGATCCTGAGCGGCCGGCCGAGGTTGCGCGCGAGGAACTTCGACATCGGCGCGCCCAGGTATTCGTCGAGCGGCTCGGTCTGGTCCGAAAACGTGCCGAACACCAGGCCGCAGAACGTCGCCACGCGCAGGGGCTGCAGGCGGTGCTTTGACGGATCGAAATCCTCCGGCATTCCGCCCTGTCCCTTGAGGCCGTTGCGGAACGCCACCGACTTCAGCTGGCCGTCGAGCGCGTAATTCCAGGCGTGGTAGACGCAGGTGAGGGACTCCCGGTTCTCCTTCTGCTTCAGGCAGACCAGCGCGCCCTTGTGCGCGCAGCGGTTGACCATCGCATGCAACCGGTCCTCCGCGTCGCGCGTCACGACCACCGGCGTTTCGCCCACCCAAGTGGTGCGCACGTCACCGGGTTTGGCCACATCGGCTTCCATGCAGAGGAAGTTCCAGATTGGGCCGCGGAAGATCTTCTCCTGCTCGAGCGCATAGATCTCCGCGTCCGAGAACACGCGGAACGGGACGCGCGCGACGCCGCCTTCGGGCCATGCCAGCGGTTCGCGCAGCGCAGCCGGTGAGGATGTACTCATGGAGTCTCCAGTAGACCCTTGATTTTACCTACTCCGGCTGCACCCCGGCCGCCTTGACCATCTCGCCGATGTGCTCGACGTCGGCGCGGATCGTTGCGGCAGTTTCCGCCGGTGTGCTGGCAACGAGCTCCAGGCTCAGCGCATCGATGTGCTTCTCGGTGAAGTCGGGACGCTTGGCGATCGCGGTGACATCCTGGTGGATCCGGTCGACCAGCTTCGGGTCGGCGCCGCCGGGCGCGAACAGGCCGAACCAGATGATGGCCTTCACGTAGGGATAGCCCCCTTCGGCGGAGGTCGGCACGTCGGGGAAGCGGCTCGCGCGGTTCGGCCCGGTGATCGCGATCGCCCGCAGCCGGCCGCCCTTCACCATCGCCCCGGTCGCCGCGGGGCTGCCGATCGAAAGCTGCACTTCGCCGGCGACCACGGCCTGGGTAGAGGGCGCGATGCCCTTGTACGGCACGTGCAGGAACTGCAGGCCCTCGCGCCTGGCCATCGTCTCGAACACCAGCTGGGAGTGCGCGCCGACCCCGTAGGAGCTGTAGGCGACCTTGCCGGGCGAGCGGCGCGCGAGCTCGACCAGTTCGCGCAGCGTGGTCGCGGGGAACGAAGGATGCACGATGATGAAATTCCCGGAGCGCGCGACTATGGTGATCGGCGCGAGGCTCTTGTCCGGGTCGTAGGGCAGCTTCTTGAACAGGAACCGGTTGGCGACCACGGTCGGGTCGATCGTGAACAGCAGGGTGTGGCCGTCGGGGGGCGACGCGGCCATCCGTTCGGTGCCGATGATCGAGCTCGCGCCGCCGATGTTCTCCACCACGACGGGTTGCTTCCAGACGGGGGCGAGTTCGTTGGCCAGGGCCCGTGCTAGCACGTCGGTGCTGCCGCCGGCGGGGTAGGGAACGATGATGCGCACCGGCTTGGACGGGAAAGGCGCCTGGGCCTGCGCGAGGGGCGCGAAGCTCAGGGCAAGCACTGCGAGCAGCGCGGCGATCGCGGTTCTGTAGGCGTTCATGGCATGTCTCCTGTTCTGTGCCCGGCTCGGGCGGCCTGGTCTGGAAAGCCGTACGTTGGAACCTGTCAGGGCATCGAAAATCGCTCCGGCGCCGCGCGCTTGCCCGAGCCGCGCTGCGGCAACATCGGGATCGCGAACCCCTGCTGGTGGCAGGCGCGGACGATCACCACATATTTCCACAGCGCGCCGCCCGCCACCGCGCCGAAGCCCGCCAGCGCGGCCAGCGTCTGCGACGCGGGGCCCACCATGAGGCACAGTAGGTACAGGGCTGCGGGGGCGCCGTGCCCGATCGCATGCACCCACGGCGAGGCCGCTGCGAGCTCGTGCCGCGCGAGCGGGCCGATGCCGGCTGCCTTCGCGCTGTCCACGTAACAGCGCCATGCCCAGGTGTTCACGATCACGAGCAAGAGGCCCGCCGGGGCCAGCACGATGACCGGCGATACGTGCATGCTCTGCACGAGCGAGAGCATCGCGAGCAGCCCGAGCCCCTCGAACAGGCCGCTGGCCAGCAGCATGGGTGGCATGAGGGGGGCGCGCCACGCCGGGATCCCCTTGCACGCGTAGAGGATGCGCGCCTGGCAGAGCAGGAACCCGGCCGCGGCGAGCGCCAGCACCGCCAGTGCGCCGTGGATGAACTGTGGCCACAGGTAGCTCACCGCCAGCGCGGGGTAGATCACCGCGACGCACCACGTCTCTCGCGTCATCCACGAGGACTGCGGCCGCAGCAGCACGTAGAGGAAGCGGAGCTTGCGTCCGATCTTGAGGAACACGAAGAACAGCCCCACCGCCATCAGTGCCGCGGCGACAGTGTCGATCCTGCGCAGCGCTTCCGGCGCGAGCAGCCCCACCGCGTGGGCGAACCACGCCACCACCATCAGGCCCGAGGCCATGCCGCCGAGGATGAAGTTCATCGCCGCGCGGTAGTCCCAGAAGGTTTGCCGTTTCCCTACCAACGGATTCGTCGGGTCCGACTGGCGCTCGTCCTCGAGGTCGTCGGGGTCGGCTGCGCGCCCGGGCGTGGCCTGCGGGACCTCATACAGGTATTTGATCTGCGGGTCGTTGCCGAGCTCGGCGTGCATCTGGAACGAGCGATTGTCCTTGGCCAGCTGCGACACGGTGCTCGAGGGATCGGCGAAGTCGCCGAAGCGGATCGCCTGCGTGATGCACGATGTGGCGCAGGCGGGCGTGACCTCGGGATCGACCCCGGGCACGAGGCCCGTGATCGCCGCGGTGTCGATGCGCTCCACGCAGAACGTGCACTTGTTGGCCACGCCGTAGCGGTCCTCGTGCGTGGTCTTCTTTTCCTGCACGGTCTGGCCGCCCGCGTAATAGCCTTCTTTGTCGTGCACGATGGTGCGCGCCTGGTAGGGGCAGGCCACGGCACACGACGCGCATCCGATGCACAGGTCGTAATTCATCGTCACGAGGCCATCCGCGCGCTGGCGGGTGGCGCCCGTGGGGCAGACCGGCACGCAGGAGGGCTCCGCGCAGTGCTGGCAGCCCGTGACCAGGAACAAGCGCTCCACGTCCGGGAACCTGCCTTGCTCCACGTCGAGCACTCGGCGCCACTGCACGCCGGGCGGCGTGTCGTTGGAGTGCTTGCACGCGATCGTGCAGGTCTGGCAGCCGACGCAGCGGTTGAGGTCCACGATCATGCCGTAGCGCTTGGCGGGCATGGAACCATCCGTCTTCAGGTCGTTCAGGTTCATGCCGCCGCCCTCTTCACGGAGACGCGCATGATGTCCGCGCCGCTGCCGGTGGCGTCGGTCAGCGACACGGCCAGGTCCGTGAGCGAATTGAGGCTCGCTACGCCGAAATCCTTCGCCACGGGCGTGGCCCAGTGGTCGAATTGCCCGATCAGCAGCACGGTGTCCGGCCGGATGCCTTCGCGCAGCGTGGCGCGGCCGCGCGTGGTGCCGCTCGCCGATTCGAGCACTATCGCGTCACCGTCGGCGATGCCGAGTTTCTTGGCGGTAGCGCGGTTGATGATCACCCCGTCGTGGCCGGAGACGTTCTGCGCCACTTCGCGGATCAGCGGCAGGCCCACATTGGCGCCCCACGCGTACTGCATGCTCCGGGAGGTCAGCGCCCACAGCGGGAAGTCCTTCGGGTCGCGGCCGAGTTCGGTCGCGTAGTTCTCCCAGATGTCGGGAAAGCGCAGGTATCCGGGCAGCGCCTCGTACTCCTTCAACTGCGGGTCCCACCACTCGATGCCGACCTCGTGCAGGCGCCGTTCGAGCTGCTCGCCGTGGCGCTTGATGCGCTCCTGGTAGGGCATCTCGAACCGCAGGCCCTGCTCCTTCATGCGCGGATACAGGTACCACTCCAGCTGCGAAAACGGCCGGATCATGAAGCCCTTTTCAGCGAACCAGTCGATGCCGTGCACGTCGGTCCCGCCGGAGGTTTCGTGGCTCGCGGCCTTGGCCACCGCATCCCAGATCTCCTTCGCGGCGTGCGGCACCTCGGGGTCCAGGGCGTAGTCGTAGCCTTCGCCGCGCAGCGCCATCGCGGCCGAGCCGCGGTTGATCGCCTCGTTGTATTTCTTCAGCAGGCCCGTGCGCCTGGCGAGCTCGGTGGAGATGTCGGTCATGTCGCGGCAATCGCCGGCCGGCGCGACCGCGGGCTGGCGCAGGGCCCAGCCCTGGTGGTGCCAGAACTGCTCGGCCGAGCCCGTGCCGCCGATGCGCGACATCTGCCAGCTCTCCAGGTCGGTGGCCTCGGGCAGGATCACGTCGGCCATCCAGTTCGATTCGTCCTGCGTGTAGCCGAACGCGAGCGTGAACGGAAACTCGGCGATGCGCTTGGCCACCTCGGGCGCGTTCCACGAGGAGATCGCGGGGTTCGTCCGGTAGCAGATCCACATGTCGGGCAGCGTCTGGCGCGGCCAGGGCTTGGGAGCCTTGTGCTGGAACAGCCACGGCAGGTGCGCGGGGCCCAGAGCAGCCGACCAGGGCGAATTCGCTGCCAGCGGCACCAGCATCTTGTAGGCGTTGCGGATATGCGGCTTGGATTGCCACTCGTCCTTCTTGGTGGAATTGAACGGATAGGTCATGAACCCGTCCTCGCCGTGCCTGGCGCTCTTCAGGCGGTTGTCCGCGGGCCGGTTCAGGCGCACCTTGGTACCCATGGTGCCTCCGGGCACTTCCAGCGCGCCCACGAGGCACGCGAGCATGGTGCGGCCCCACATGGCCTGGTAGCCGCCCCAGCCGTTGTTCACGCCCTTGCCCAGCATGACGCCCACGGGGCGGTGCGGCAGGGTCTGGCCCTCGATCACGATGGTCGCGCCGATCCTGGCGTGCGCAACGAACTCGTCGGCCACGCGGCGGATGGTTTCCACCGGCACGTCGCACTCGGCCGCCGCCCACTCGGGCGTGTATTGGCGGATATGCTCGCGCATGAGTTCGAAGGACGGCTTCGCCTCGACGGACGCATGCACCCAGCGCTCGCCGTCCGGGCCTTCTTCGTAGCCGGAAACGGCGTACTCGCCTTCCATGGCCGCATCGGCGATCGCATCGTCGTAGGGTTTTGCGCGCGAGTCGGCGAGGTCCCAGATCAGCGGCTTGCCGCTCGCGCTGTCGCGCATGAAGTAACCGTGCGGGCCCACGAGGTACGGCGAGTTGGTGTCCTCCTGCAGGAACTTCACGTCGCAGACTTCGCGCCACTTGCGCTCCAGCACGATGCGGTGGATCAGCGCGTACATGAACGCCGGGTCGGTCTTGGGCTTGATCGGCACCCACTCGCCGGACAGTGCCCCGGTCACCGACAGGTGCGGCTCGACCTGCACGCGCTTGAGGCCCCGCGAGCGCGCGTCGGCCTGGCGCCAGACGCCCGAGACCCCGCCGGAGGCCTCGAGGTTGCTGCCGAAATTGATGACGTAATCACAGTTGAGCGAATCCGTGACCACGGTGAACGCGCGGTGCCAGAACTCGCCGTACAGGTGCTCGGAGTGGAAGCACTTCGCGCCCTGGCCCGAGCCGTAGCCCTGGTCGATCACGCCCCAGGCCGACAGGAACGCCGGGAAGGTGCCCATGTATCGGGTCGGCGTGCCGCCACCGCCGAAGCTCGCGGCCAGGCGCGGGTAGCCTTCCTCGTCGCGCATGCCCTTGGCCTGGATCTCGTTCAGCTTGGCGGCCACGAAGTCGAGCGCTTCGTCCCACGAGACGGGCACGAAGCCCGGGTCGTGTTCCTTGCCCTTCTTTGGGTTGGTGCGCTTAAGCGGCTGGGTGATGCGGTTCGGGTTGTAGGTCTTCTGCACCAGCCCGTAGGCCTTCACGCAGACGCGGCCCCCGGCCGGGTGGATGCCGTCGAGGTCGAAATTCGGCGTCATGCGCAGCGCCACGCCGTCCTTGACCTCGACCTTGAACAGGTCCGGGCCGCACACGCACTGGTTGCAGTACAGCGGCACCATCTTGCTCTCGCCGGCTGCGGCGGCCTTGGGGGCGTCTGGGCTCATTGCGATGCCTATTTGCCGAGGGCGGCGACTTTGGCGGCCTTGGCGTCGAGCCTTTCCTTCTGCTTGGCGAGGTCCACGATGAAGCGCGTGTGCTTCGCCTTGCCCACCAGGTCGAGGACGTCGCGCACCTCGACCTCGAAGTTCACGCGCCGGCCCTCGATGCCGGTGACCGTCGCGGTGACGTCCACCCACATGTCGCGCAGGGTCGGGCCGAGGTGGTCGATCTCCACGCGCGCGCCCACCGAATTTTCCTCGGGGGAGAGGTACTCGCCGAGGAAATCCTTGCAGGCGATCTCCACGTCTCGCACCATCATCGGGGTGGCGTACACGCGCAGCGACTCGCCCATGAAGCCGATGGTGCGTTTGGTGTCGACCACCACGCGCACGGTTTTCTTCATGCCTGCCGTCAGTCCGGGTTTCATGCGTTTTCTCCTCAGGATTCTCAGTTGGTGATGCTGCTGCGGCGCAGGTCGTGCTTCAGCACCTTGCCCATGGCGCTCTTGGGCAGGGCCTCGACGAAGCGCACCCGCCGCGGGATCTTGTAGCCGCCGATCCTTCCGCGGCAGTGAGCGATGATTTCCTCCTGCGTGAGCGAGCGCCCCGGCGCGGGTACGATCACCGCGCAGAGCGCCTCGCCGAAACGCTCGTCGGGCACGCCGATCACGGCGACCTCGTGCACGCCGGGATGCTGGTAGATCGCGGCCTCGACTTCCGAGGTGTACACATTCTCGCCGCCGGTGATGATCATGTCCTTCTTGCGGTCGAGCACGAAAAGGTATCCCTCTTCGTCCAGGCGCCCCACGTCGCCAGTGCGGAACCACCCGTCGCGAAAGGCGTCGTGCGTTTCGCGCGGACGGTTGTGGTAGCCCGCGGACACCTGCGGTCCGCGCACCACGATCTCGCCGGATTCGCCGGCCGGCATTTGCGCGCCGTTGTCGTCCAGGATGCGCACGTCGATGCCGGCCAGCGGGCGGCCGCCGGCGCGCAGCAGGTCCTCGCGGCCGGCCAGCGCGCGCGCGTGGTCGTGTTCGTCGAGGATAGCGAGGACCGGGGAGGTTTCCGTGAGGCCGTAGACCTGCTGCATGGCCACGCCAGGGAAAGCGTCGATCGTCTTGCGAATCCATTCCGCCGCCATCGGCGAGGTGCCGTAGCTGATGATGCGCAAGGTACTGATGTCGTGTTTGCCGAACGCCGGGTCCTGCAGGGTGCGCATGATCATCGTGGGCACGAGGCTGCCGATGGTGATGCGGTATTCCTCGATCGCCTGCAGGACGGCCGCCGGGGAAAAGTCCGCCAGGTAGGCGTGGCTGCCGCCGTGCAGCGTCACGCAGGTGGCCTTGAGGTCGG
>JANNWA010000442.1:0-2161 GCA_031408275.1 Pseudomonadota bacterium | reverse complement strand
CACCGGCACCCACGCGGCGGCGTTCGGCAGCGACTCGTCAAGCTTCGCGCCTGCCGCCTGCGCGAGGCGCAGGCCGTCGCCGGTGTTGCCCGCGGGCGCGGGGGACGAATGCTCGGGATGCGGAAACAGGCGCTTGCGGCGCGCGCCGTCCTGCGGAAACCCCCCGCAGGCCAGCACCACGCCGCGCCGCGCATCAACCCGCAACGGGCCTTCCTTGGTTTCTAGGATCGCGCCGCGCACCGCACCACCCTCCTTCACCAACTCGCGAGCTGGCGACGAGGCCAGCAGCCGCACCCCCGAATCGACCGCGGATTTCAACAGCCGCCCGGCGAGCGCATTGCCGTTGGTGAGACGAACGCCGCGGCCATGGACCAGCGTGGCCAGGCCGTGCCCCGCAAGGCGCCGCGCCACATACGCGGCGGAGGCGAGCGACTTCGACCAGCGCATGAAGTGCACGAGCTCCACCCCGGAGCCGATCATCACGCCGAACACGGTGAGTTCCGGCAGCGGCGGACGCAGCAGTGCGAGCCGTTCGCCCAGCTCGCGCCCGTCGAACGCGCTGGCCACCATCGAGCGGCCGCCCGGCTTGCCGCCCGGCGCGTCCGGGTGGTAATCGGAAAACGTCGCCGAAGGATCGAATTTCACCGCCGTCTCGCGCATGAAGAACTCGACCATGCGCGGGCCCTGGGTGAGGAAAGCGTTGACCCGATCAGGATCGAAATGCTCGCCCGCCTCGTGCAGCAGGTAGGTGCTCGCATCCTCGATGGAGTCGGTGACGCCGATTTCCTTCTGCATCGGATGGCAGGGGATCCACAGCCAGCCGCCCGAGAGCGCCGTAGTGCCGCCGAAGAGTTCGGCTTTCTCGGCCACGACCACATCCAGGCCGTGGTGGCGGGCGGTGACCGCGGCGGAAAGCCCCCCGGCGCCCGAGCCGATCACCAGCACATCGCAGGCGATGCGATCGCCTGTTGCGCGATTGTTGCCGTAGTTCGGACTATTCAATCGCATGCTCCGCGCGCACCCACCGAATTCCGTCTGTCCATGAGGCCCCTTCACCCGCAGTCTACACGCCGAACCGGGAGTACGGTAAAATGCCGTACTCCGAAGACCTCCTCGAGCGCCCTCCGATGACAGCCAAAGCACGTTTTGACCTGAAGCTGGACGCCGACGCGAAGGATGCCGTCGCCCGGGCCGCGGCGCTGATGGGCACGACAATGGCCGGTTTCGTGCGCGCCGCAGCCAAGGAGAAGGCTTTGGCGATGCTCGATCGCGAAGCCAGGATCACCCTGTCCAAGCGCGATTTCTCCGCGTTCGCCAAGGCGCTCAACGGCGCGTTCACCCCGAATCGCGCGCTCAAGGGCGCGCTGGCTGCGGCAAAGGCCAAAGTCCGCCGTGCTTGAGGAGCAGCAGCTCGACCCGGGGCGGCATGACCGGGCGGGTTTCAGCTGCGGCGTCGCGGTCCTGGACGACTACCTGCACCGGTTCGCGCTACAGCAAAGCGAAAAGGGCGTGAGCAATGTCTATGTCCTCGTCGACACGACAACGCCGAGCATGATCCTGGGTTACTACACGCTCAGTGCGGCGCAAGTGGACGCGACGGAGCTCGCCGAAGCCGACCGAAGGAAGCTTCCCCGCTACCCGGTGCCGGCTTTTCGCATGGGACGACTCGCGTGCCGCGAGGACCGGCGTAGCCGGGGCCTGGGCAAATTGCTGATAGGTTGTGCCGTGGAACGCTGCCTGCTCGCCCGCCGGCAGGTCGCGGCGTTCGCCCTGATCGTGGATGCCAAGACCCCAGCGGCGAAAGCCTTCTATCAGCACTACGGATTTTCACCGTGCGCGGACACGCCGACGACCCTGTATCTCCCGCTGGGACCAGCCTGACCGGCGAACAGTCGGGCCTCCGCAGCACCACCCAAAAGTTCAGGCCCGCTTCGCCACCGGCGCCGACGCCGGATTGGAGAACTCCAGCACCCCGTCGTCGATCCGCCCGAATCGCAATGTCATGATGTCGCGCGCGTAGTTTTGCGGCATCTTCCAGGGCGCCTTCGACCCCTGCTTGGGAAACTTGTCGAGCGAGCGCTGGAAATACCCGGACGAAAAATCCACCCAGGGCACCTCGCCCATCGACGGGTCATCGAGCCGCGGAGTGCACTGCGCGTAG
>JANNWA010000441.1:0-10155 GCA_031408275.1 Pseudomonadota bacterium | reverse complement strand
TGCGAACCCGAGTGCCCGCCCGGTGCGATCATCCCGGATTCCGATTCGCGAGGCGACAAGTGGTTGAAAATGAACACGGATTTCTCCCTCAACTGGCCGAACATCACGCGCATGGGCACTGTCCCTGCTGACGCGGAAGCGCACAAGGGCGAGACGGGCAAGTACGAAAAATATTTCAGCGCCGAGCCCGGCAAGGGAGAGTAGGCGGCACGTCGGGCCATAGGAACATCAAGGATGTCGTCGTGATCAGGAGCGTTCTGCTGGCGGTGTGGGCGGCGCTCGCCGTTGGCGGGTGCGCATCCTACGACGGTCGGGACCTGGTGCCGGGCGCGTCCACGGGCGCGCAGGTTGAGGCCCTGATGGGCAAACCGAGCGCGCGAGTTGGGAAGCCCGACGGCACGACTGTGCTTTACTTCTCGCGCAACCCCATGGGGCGCCACATCCTTGCGGTGACCTTGGGTACCGATAACGTCATGCGCGGTATCGAACAGACGCTCACGCAGGCCAATATCGACAAGCTGATGGCCGGCATCACGACGGCCGCGCAGGTGCGCGAGATTTTCGGCCCACCCGACCCGTATTCCACGAGCTACCTCCCGCTGAAGCAGATGGACGTCTGGGAGTATCGATGGCTCGAAATGGGCGACAAGCGCATCCTCTGGGTGCAGTTCTCCAAGGACGGCATCCTGCGCGAAGTCATCAATACCCATGACTTCGAGGCCGACGAGCCCTCGGGCGCCGCACTGCCCTGATCCGTGGCTGAACTGACTGTTCCCGCTGCACAGGCCATCCTTGCGGACAACTTCGCCGTCTGGGTGCAGGACCTGGGGCTTTCGGTCGAGTCGGTCGCCGTTGGTGAGGCCGTGCTGCGCATGCCCTATTCGGAGCGCCTCGTGCGCGTCGGCGGAACGATCTGCGGCCAGGCGCTGATGTCGGCCGCGGACACCGCGATGGTGATCGCGCTGTCCGGGTCCTACGGCGGGTTCAGGCCGGTGACCACGGTGTCCCAGAACGTGACCTTCATGCGCCCGATCGCACGGCAGGACGTGCTGGTGGCGGCGCGCGTGATGCGCCTCGGCAAGTCGATGGCCTTCGGGGAGATCACGCTCCGGGGCGCGAGCGACGGCAAGCCGGCCGCCCACGCTACAACCACCTACGCCATCCTCTAGAAAGCCGGGGTCAGGGTCGACTTTCCGGATTGCGAAAGACATCTGACACCTGATCCGCTCCAGACATTGGGTTTGGGGTTGTAAAGTTCATCATTTATGCGGGAAAGTCGACTCTGACCCCATTTTCCGGAGTTCGGTCTTGAGCACCTTGCCGTAGTTGTTCTTGGGCAGCGTCGAGACAAAGCGGTAGTCCTTGGGGCGCTTGAAGCGGGCGATGTGATCGAGGCAGAGCGCGTCCAGCGTTTGTGCGGTCAATCCGGTTCCCGGGCGGGCGACCACGAATGCCACCACTTCCTCACCCCATTCCGGGTGCGGACGCCCGATCACGGAACACTCGGCCACGGCGGGATGGGTCAGCAGCACTTCCTCGATCTCCCGCGGGTAGATGTTCGAGCCTCCCGCGATGATCATGTCCTTGGAGCGATCGCGGATCGTGAGGAAGCCCTCCCCATCGAGGCTCCCGAGGTCCCCGGTGTGCAGCCAGCCACCGCGCAGCGTTTTAGCCGTCGCCTCCGGGTTTTGCCAGTACCCGGCCATCACACAGTCGCTCCGCGTAACGATTTCGCCGACTTCCCCGACCGGCAGGTCACGGTCATCGTCGTCAACGACGCGGACCTCCACGCCCGTGCGTGCAAACCCGCACGAAGCCAGGCGCTCCGCGAAGCGCGGATGGGCATTGTCGGCATGCCAGGACTGCGGCAGTCCAGTGATGGTCATCGGGCTCTCGCCCTGGCCGAAGAGCTGGTACAGGCGCGGGCCGAACAGGGCGATGGCACGGACCGCGTCGGCAACGTACATCGGCGCGCCGCCGTAGGTGATGGTCTTGAGGTTTGGCACAGCGCGTGCCGCCGGGCTGCCCAGCAACCGCACGATCATTGTCGGCGCCGCGAAGAACGAGGTGTTCCGGTGGTAATCGATCAGGCCGAAGACCTCTTCGGCATCGAAGCCGCCGCTCTCCGGAATGACGTTCAGCGCGCCTGCCGCGAAATGGGGCAGGGCATACAGCCCCGACCCGTGCGACAGGGGCGCCGGGTGCAGGATCGCGTCGCCCGGGAAGAGCCGGTCTATGTCGGAAAAATACGCCTGCGTGGAGAAAAGCAGGTTGCGGTGCGTGAGAATCGCTCCCTTGGGCGTGCCGGTCGTGCCGCTGGTGTAGAACAACCAAGCAGGATCGTCCGGGCGCACCTCGGCGTCGGGGGAGTGCGCTTCGAGTTGCAGGGCGTCGAACGCCTTGGTCCGCACGCCGATCGCTTCGACGCCTTCGACGTCATCAAGGGCGAAGCACGTCCGGGCGCCCGAGTTCCCGAGGATCCAGCGCAGCTCGCGCGGATGCAGTTTGGCGTTGACCGGCACGGCCACCAGGCCCGCATGCCAGATCGCGAACAGAACCTCGAAATACTCGGCGCAATTCGGCATGCAGAGCGCCACGCGGTCGCCTGTCTTGAGCCCGAGCCGGAAACGCAACCCGGCCGACAGCCGCGAAGCGCGCAGCGCCAATTCCCCGTAGGTAAGCACCGTGCGCATGCCCAAGGCAATGGCGCCGGCCTGCGGCAGCCGCCGGGCGCTTGCATCCAGCAGGTTGGCGATGTTCACAGACGAAAAAAACGTTGCGCGTTTTCGGAAGTGGTGCGCGCGAGTTCATCAGCGGGCTTACCCAGTGCCGCAGCGATTGTTTCGAGGATATGGGGCAGGAATGCCGGCTCATTCCGACGCCCGTGTGGCTGCGGTCGCAGCGTGCGCGGTGTCAGGTAGGGCGCGTCGGTCTCGATCATGAGGCGGTCGGGCGGGATCTCCCGCACGAGTTCGAGCAGGTGCTTGCCGCGCCGCTCATCGCAGATCCAACCCGTGATGCCGATGTAGAGGCCGAGGTTGAGATACGCGCGCAGTTCCTCGCCTTCCCCGGTAAAGCAGTGGGCCACGGCCGGGGGCAAACGTTCGCGATGCTGTCGCAGGATGTCAGCAAACCGCGGATGCGCGTCCCGCGAGTGCAGGAACAGCGGCTTGTCCAGCTCGGACGCGAGCTCCAGCTGGGCCACGAACCATTTCTCCTGGTCGGGGTGGGGCGAATAGTTACGGTTGAAGTCCAGGCCGCATTCGCCCACAGCGACGACCTTCGGGTCGGCCAGCAGGGCACGCAGGGCCGGCAGGGTTTCGGCGTCGCAATGGGCTGCTTCGTGGGGATGCACTCCAGCGGTCGCGTACAAGCCGGGATGAGCTCCCGCCAAGGCCAGCGACGCGCGGCTGCCCTCGACGCTGGTGCCCGTGACCACCAGCGTCGCCACCCCCGCGCGGTGCGCGCGCGCGAGGACCGCGGGCAGGTCCGAGTTGAAGGAGGCGTGGGTAAGGTTCGCGCCTATGTCGACCAGGCTGTAGCGCGGTGCATGGTGCGGGCTGGGGTGATGCGCGGTCATCCGGGCGAGTATACCTAGAGCGGTGGAGCCGTTATTATCGCGTCCTTGATCTGCAACGGACTGAAACGACGGTGGCCAGAAGCGGGGGGGAGATGGCGGTGCCGGGCTATGCGCCCGACGGGCTGATTGCCTGCCACGCCTGCGATGGCGCGCATCGTATCGTCCCGGTTCCTGAAGGCGGCAAGGCGCTGTGTGGTCGCTGCGGCACGCTCCTGTACCGCAACCTGCCCCGTAGCCTCGACCACTCGACCGCCCTGTATTTCGCCGCGCTGCTGCTTTTCATCCTCGCCAACACGTTCCCTTTCGTGGCGCTCAAGTTCGGCGACCGCGTGGAACAGACCCTGCTCATTTCGGGTGCTTTCGCCTTGCAAAGAGCTGGCATGCCCGAGATCGGGCTGCTCGTGGCGCTCACCAGCGTCGTGTTCCCTTTCCTGACCATCTGCGGGATGCTGTACCTGCTCGTCCCGCTGCGGCTGGGCATTCGCCCCAGATGGATGACCCCGGTCTGGCGCATGGTGCGCACGCTCACGCCCTGGAGCCTGATCGGCGTGTTCATGCTGGGGTTGCTGGTTTCTGTGGTGAAACTGCAGGACCTGGCCACCGTCATCCCGGGAATCGCCTTCTTCGCGTTCATCGGCCTCTTGGTGATCTCGGCGGCGGCGGTGGCAAGCTTCGACCCGGCGGTGCTCTGGCCGCGGATGGGTCCGGTTACCCATGCCGTCCCCGAGGGCAGCGCCGCAGAAATGGGCTACGCGACCTGCCATACCTGCGACCTGCTGGTGGCGCGTCCCGAGCCGGGCCTGGCCTGGACCTGCCCGCGTTGCGGCAGCGGCGTGCACGGCATGCGGGCGCACGACAGCATCCCGCGCACTTGGGCGCTGCTTTCCGCAGCGACACTGCTGCTCGTCCCGGCCAACCTCCTGCCGGTGATGACGGTGATCCGCTTCGGGCAGGGCGAACCGAGCACCATCGTGGGCGGGGTGGTGCACCTCCTCGAGGATGGCGCGGTGCCCCTGGCCCTGCTCGTGCTCTTCGCGAGCTTCGTCGTGCCGATCGCCAAGATCATCTCGCTCGTGCTGCTTCTGGTCACGGTGCAGCGCGGCTCCGAATGGCGGTTGCGCGACCGGACCCTGCTGTACCGCGTGACCGAAGCCGTGGGCGCCTGGTCGATGATCGACATTTTCCTGGTGGGAATCCTGGTGGCGCTGGTGCGCATGGACGCGCTCGCCACGGTGCACCCGGGCCTGGGCGCTACCTTCTTCGGGGCCGCGGTCGTGCTGACGATGCTTGCCGCGCACCAGTTCGATCCGCGGCTCGTGTGGGATCGTGCCGGCAAGGGTGAAGGCGCCCACGGACAGGGGGTGCACGCATGAACGAGCCCGTGGTCAAGGAGCGCGGCGGCCCGTCGATCGTCTGGCTGATCCCGATCCTCACCGCGCTGATCGGCGCGTGGCTGATCGTGCACACGCTCACGGACAAGGGCCCGCTCGTCACGATCACGTTCCGCACGGCCGACGGCATCGAGGTCAACAAGACGCGCATCAAGTACAAGAGCCTCGACATCGGCCTCGTTGAAGGCGTGCGCTTCAGCAAGGACTTCTCGCGAGTAGAGGTCCGGGCTCGCCTGGGCAAGGAGGCAGCCCATTTCCTGCGCCGCGACACGCGCTTCTGGGTTGTTCGGCCGACGCTCTCGGCGCGCGGCATCTCGGGCCTCGGCACGCTGCTGTCGGGCTCCTACATCGAGATCGAGCCCGGGCAGGGCGCGCCGCAGGCGCTGTTCGTGGGGCTCGAATCGCCGCCTGTGGTAAACGCCGACGAGGCGGGCAAGCAGATCACGCTCATGGCCCGCAAGCTCGGCTCGATCGACCGCGGGTCGCTGCTGCACTTCCAGGGAATCGTGGCGGGGGAGGTCCTTGGCTACGAGATGGCCAACGATTACCGCAGCGTCCTGATCCACGCGTTCGTCAAACCGCCGTTCGACCGGCTGATCCGCAGCAACACGCGCTTCTGGAGCGCGAGCGGCCTGGACCTCTCGGTCGGCCCCGATGGCATGCGGGTCAAGACCGAATCGCTGCAGGCGCTGTTGTTCGGCGGCATCGCGTTCGACACCCCGGACTCGCAGGACAGCGTCCCCGACGACATCAAGGGCCTGGTGTTCACGCTGCACGACGACCAGAAAGCCATCCAGGACCAGGCCTACTCGGCCAGGATCCGCTATGTGCTGTTCTTCGAGGACTCGGTGCGTGGCCTGACGGTGGGTGCGCCGGTGGAGTTCAAGGGCATCAAGGTGGGCTCGGTCATCGACATGCGACTGGAATACGATGCGCGCACGGCGGGATTCCGCATCCCCGTGGTTGTCGAACTCGAGCCCGAGCGGATCCTCGAGCGCGGCGAGCAAATGAAGAAGGCGCCGCGCGAGGCCTTCCAGGCACTCGTCAAGCGCGGCCTGCGCGCGAGGCTGCAGACCGGCAGCCTGCTGACCGGCCAGCTGTTCGTCGATCTCGACATGCAGCCCAAGACGCCGATCCGGCTTGTGGCAATGACCGGCGGTGCCGGGGCCGGCCGCGGCGAGCCCGAGTTGCCCACCGTGCAGGGCAATTTCGAGCAGATGACCAGCCAGGCCAAGGGGATCGTCGACAAGCTCGACAAGGTCGATATCGTTGCCATCGGCGCCGAACTGCAGGCCACGCTCAAGGGCACGTCCGCCATTGCGAATTCGCCTGGTCTCGACAAAGCGATCGCCGACCTGGGCGCGTCCCTTGCGAGCCTGCGCGGCATCATGCGCAAGGTCGACGAGCGGGCCGAACCGATTACCGCGAACCTCGAGCAGGCGCTGGCCGCCGCACGCGACGCGCTGGAGAAATCCAAGACGACCATGGCGGCGGTGGAGGGCGTGTTGTCGCCGGAATCGCCCATGCACGACAACGCCGTGCGGTTGTCGCAAGAGCTGGCGGCGACGGCGCGCTCGATCCGCAGCCTCGTCGAACTGCTCGAGCGCAGCCCCCAGTCGCTGCTGTTCGGCAGGAAGCCCACAGGAGAAAAACCATGACCCCGCGTGCCACGCTCGCCGCAACGGCGGCTGCCCTGGCCCTGCTTACGGGATGCGCTTCCGACCCGGTAACGCGCTACTACGTGCTCGCGCCCACAGCATCGGCCCCGGCCGCGAAGGCCGCCGAGGTTTCCGTGGTCATCAAGGACGTCCGCCTGCCGCAATACCTCGAGCGCCCGCAGATCGTCACCCGCGGCAGCGACTACCGGCTCGTCATGGCCGACTATGAACTGTGGGCCGGCGACCTGCGCCAGGACATGACCCGCGTGCTGGCCGAGAACCTGGCGCGCCTGCTGGAAAGCGACCGCGTGGTGGCTGCGCCGCACATGCTCAAGCTGCAGCCGGACGTGCGCGTCGAAGTCGAAATTCAGCGCTTCGAGCGCGATCCCGGCGGGAAAGTCGAACTCGCCGCGCGCTGGTGGCTTACACGCGGTTTGGACGGCGCGCTGCTCGCGAGTCCCGCAACGACTCTGGCCGGCACGCCGCTCCCGGCCGGCGCGCCCTTTGAAGCCGTGGTGGCCTCGATGAGCGCAGTCTACGGGGACCTCGCGCGGGAAATCGCACGTAGCATTCAGGCAAGAGGGGCGCCCCGCAAATGAACCGTGCGCTGCTCCTGGTGCTGATGGCGTTCGCCGCGCGCGCTTCGGCACAGAGCGGTCTCGAACTCATCGAGGAGTCGATGCGCAAGCAGCCCCCGGCTGCCCATACGTTTGAGGAGCAGGTGCTCGTGCTGAGCGACAACCTCGGCCAGCACACCGTGCGCACCGTGCGCTTCTACGCGCGCAACGACGCGGGCGGCAGCAGACGCCTCATGGTCATCGACACGCCCGCCGAACTGCGCGGCATCAAGGTGTATGTTTCGCGCGACGCGACGGGTGGCGCGCGCCGCGGCCCGGCAGCCTCCAGTCCTGTTTTCGGCTCGGACTACACGGTCGCCGATTTCGAGGGCGAGCAGCCTGCCGACTTCTCCTACGAGCGCGAACCCAGCCAGGAGCTCGAGCGCGTAACGCATTTCGTAGTGCGGGCCACGCCGAAGGACGAAGCAGTCGCTCGCGCCACGGGATACGGCATGCGCAAGCTGTATCTGCGCAAGGACAACCTGTTCGTGAGCCGCATCGATCACATCGACCGGCACGGGCATCTCGTGCGGCGGCAGACCTTCAAGGACCCGCGGCCCGACGACCAGGGCGCCTGGCGTCCACGGATGACGCTGACCGAGGACCTGCGCGAGGACCGGCGCACGCTGATCAAGGTCGAGCGCCGCGTGCATTCCGCCGACTACGTGCCGGCCGAGATATTCGACGGGCAGCGCGGGGGCCTCCGATGAGTGAAGTCCCTCGCTCGGGTACCGAGGCGGAGCCGCTGAGCCTCCTGCAGAGGTTCTTCCGCATCGGCGCCGATCGCCCCGCGCCGAGCCTCGCATTCCTGGTGGTGGTCAGTCTGGCGGCGGCGTTCCTTGGGGTGCCGCGCGTGACGGTGGACAGCGGCTTCGACCGGCTGGTACCCAAGGACGACGCTGAGCGGCAGGCCTACCTGCGGGTGGCACGGGAGTTCGGCTCGGACCGGCGCAGCTTCGTGTACCTGCGCGACCCCCAGCTGTGGACGCCCGCAAAGCTGCAGGCTTTCGAGAAGCTGCACGACGACCTGCGCCAGTTGCCCTTCGTGGAGCGCATCGACGATCTCTTCACCCAGCGCACCGTGAAGAGCGTGGAAGGCCAGCTCACCGCACGGCCGCTGCTGGCGGCCCTCCCGACCGACGGGGCCGGCGCGGAGCGCGCGCGCCAGGAGGCGCTCGACGACCCGATCGCGATGCGCAATATCATCAGCGCCGACGGAAATGCCGTCGGGATCGGCATATCCATCAAGGAGCGCGTGGAAGGCCTGACCGAAAGGGACGTCCACGAATCGCTCCAAAAAGTGCTCACTGCTGCGCGCGGTCAGTTCGCCACGCTGGCCGAAGTCGGGCCGCCGCGCATCGACGCGGAGATCCGCCAGGGGTTGATCCACGACATGCGCGTGCTGGTACCTGCCTCGGCGCTCCTGCTCGCGCTCACGGTATTCGGCTTTTATCGCAGCCTGTTCGCCGCCGTCATGCCCCTCCTCGTGGCCGGGCTGAGCCTGTTGTGGACATTCGGCATGATGGGCTGGGCCGGCATCCCCGTGAGCATCCTGTCGGCGATGCTTCCCTCGCTCGTGGTGGTGATCGGCGCGACCGAGATCATGCGCATGATCTCGGGGTACTACGGCGGCTTGCTGGATGCCCGCACCCGCGGCCTGCCCCCGGACCGCGCGCAGGCCACCGAATTCATGCTGAGGAGCGTCGGCGCGCCGGCCGTGCTGACCGTGCTCACCACTGCGATCGGGTTCGCGAGCAACTCGTTTACCGGCATCGCGATCATCCGCGACTTCGGCCTCGCCGCCTGCTTCGCGATCCTGTCCAACGGATTGATCACCGTACTGCTGGTGCCCATGCTGTATGCGTCCTTCGGGCCGCGCAGCGGGGGGCTGCCGGCCTTCGCCTATTCCGGCGGGTTTTCGACCGTGGCGGCGCGCGCCTTCGGCTTGCTGCGCAGCCGCCTTGCGCTCTGGGCCCTGGCTTTGACCGCTGTGCTGTGCGTGGCGTTCGTACAGCAGGCCTCGAACCTTTATGTGACCAACGAACCGCTGACGTTCTTCCGGCCCGAGCGCTCGATCGTGCAGGATGCGCACCGCATGCAGCAGGACCTCGCGGGCATCAAGATTTTCTACATCACCCTGCAGTCCAACACCGAAGGCGCGTTCCGCGACCCGGCCAACCTGCAGCGCCTGGCCGACATCCAGGGCTTCATCACCAAGCAGAAGATATTCGACCGCAGCCTTTCGCTCGCCGACGTCGTCGCGCAAGCGAACCAGGAGGCCGGGGGCGGACGGCCCGAGTCATATCGCGTGCCGGCGACCCGCAAACTCGTAGCCGAGTACCTGCTGCTGCATCCGCCGCGCGACCTCGAACCCTACGTGAGCCACGACTACCGGCGCGCAAACATTGTTGTGCGGCACAACGTCCGGGACTCGTCGACGCTGAACCATCACATCCAAGAGCTGCGCCAGGTCGTCGGCCACTTCGCCGGGGCCGACATGGCCACCTCGGTGGTCGGCGAGAACATCATGATCAATGCCGCGGCCGATCGCCTGCTCGCGGGCCAGGCCGCCGCGCTGGCCGGGCTGCTCGCGGTGGTGTTCATCGTCATGTCCCTGATGTTCACCTCGGTAAAGGGGGGCATCATCGCGCTAGTGCCGAGCGTAATTCCCATCCTCATGATCATCGGGGTGATGAAGGTACTGGAAATCCCGCTCAATGCCGGCACCGTCATGGTGGCGGTGATCGCCATCGGCATCGCAATCGACGGGACGATTCACCTGTTTGCGCGCTACAGCGAGCTCTGCCGCAGCACCTCCAATTACGACGAGGCCGTGATCGAGACCGTCAAGGATGAGGCCGCCCCGGTGATTGCGGTAAGCCTCGCGTTGGCGCTGGGTTTCGGCGTGC